>CAYRKS010000060.1:5446-9602 GCA_964424855.1 uncultured Lachnospiraceae bacterium | reverse complement strand
AGCCGCAAAAAAGCGCGGAGTCAAGGTGACGTGTGAGACCTGTCCGCACTATTTCATTTTGACCGATGAGGATGTTCCGAGCTTCGGCGCGAACGCCAAGATGAATCCTCCGCTCCGCTCGAAGGACGACCGCGAGGCGGTCATCGAGGCGATAAAGGACGGAACGATCGACTGCATATCGACCGATCACGCGCCGCATTCCGAGGATGAGAAGGCGGTCGGACTCGAAAAGGCACCTAACGGAATAATCGGACTTCAAACCTCCTTCATCGCGTCCTATACCGAGTTGGTCGAGACCGGAAGCATCAGCCTTTCGCGTCTGGTCGAGCTTATGTCCTTTGCTCCGGCGAGGGTCACCGGCATCGAAGCCTTCGGCTACGGAAGAGCAGACATCGGAGCTCCGGCTGACCTGGCGATAATTTCGCTCGGCGTTTCGGATGAATTGAAGCGCGAGGCTCTGGCGGGAAAATCGGCGAACACGCCCTTTATCGGAAGAAAATTTTCGGCGCGGATCGAGCTTACGATGGTCGGCGGCGAGGTGAAATTCAGAAATCCGCTCGGAAGCTATGCGGGCGAATGATCGCAGTGTATTCTTATAATATTGAAAGGAAAAAATAAAAATGTCATTTGAACGTCTTATTCAAAAAATCATCAAGACAAATAACCCGACCGTAATGGGACTCGATCCCATCCTCGATTACATCCCCGAGGGCATGAAGAAAAAGGCGGTCGATAGCTACGGAGACAGCTTCAAGGCGGCGGGCGAGGCTATTTTCGAGTACAACAAGGCACTCATCGACGCGGCAGCCGATCTCATCCCCGCGGTCAAGCCTCAGTCGGCGTTTTACGAGATGTACGGCATCGAGGGCATGATCGCGCTCGAGAAGACTATCGCATATGCGAAGGAAGCCGGACTTTATGTCATCCTCGATGTAAAGCGCAACGACATCGGAAACACTGCGGGAGCTTATGCAAAGGCATTCCTCGGAAAGACCGAGCTTTTCGGACACTCCGAGAGCGCGACCCCGGTTGACTGCGTTACGGTCAATCCCTATCTCGGTATCGACGGCATCGAGCCCTTCATCAAGGAGGCAGTCGCAGCCGACAAGTCGATGTTCATCCTCGTAAAGACCTCGAACAAGTCCTCGGGCGATTTTCAGGATCTCAGCCTTGGCGAAAAGACGCTCTACCGCACGGTCGGCGAAAAGGTCGAGGAGTGGGGCGCGGAGCATCTCGGCGAATCGGGCTATTCCCCCTGCGGAGCGGTCGTCGGCGCGACCTATCCGGCACAGCTCACCGAGCTTCGCGCGGCACTTTCGCACACCTTCTTCCTGATCCCCGGCTACGGAGCGCAGGGCGGAGCGGCGAAGGACATCGCGGGCGCGTTCGACAGCAAGGGTCTCGGCGCGATTGTCAATTCCTCGCGCGCACTCATGTGTGCCTACAAGAAGGCGGGCGACGATGGAACGAACCTCGCAAAGCACACGCGCGACGCGGTTATCGCAATGCGTGATGACATCAATTCGGTAAGATAAGCTTTCGGTCTACGTTCACTGCAAAGGAAGGATCAAAATGAACAAATTAAAGGACAATGCGGTCGTTGTCTCAAACGAACGCATAATCGAGGGCGCGGGGCTTTACAACATGGTTCTCGAGTGCCCCGAGATCGCCTCGGCGGCAAAGCCGGGACAGATCGTACACGTTGACTGCGGAGAGGGAACGACTCTTCGCCGTCCGATCTCGATCTGCGAGAGCTTTGACGGGAAATACATCCGTCTCTGCTACGATCTTCGCGGAAAGGGAACGAAATGGATGAGCGAGCGCACGGTCGGAGACAGACTCAGTCTGCTTGGCGCGCTCGGACACGGCTTCACCGAAATGCCCGGAAAAAAGGCACTTCTGGTCGGCGGCGGCATCGGAATTTATCCGCTGCTCTCGATCGGAAAGTGCTTCGGAGGTGACGCAAAGGCGTTGTTCGGCTTCAGAAATGTAAGTCTTGTGAACTCGCTCGAGCTTTTTGAAAAGCACGGGATCGCGACCTCGATAATTACAGATGACGGCTCGAGCGGACGCAAGGGCTTTGTCACCGAGCTGCTTGCCGAGGAGCTTTCGAAGGGCGGTATCGACATGGTTTATGTCTGCGGTCCGAAGGGAATGATGGGCGCGGCGGCAAAGGTCTGCGCCGAATTCGGAGTGGAATGCGAGGTCTCGATGGAGGAGCGCATGGGCTGCGGAGTCGGAGCCTGCCTCGCCTGCGTCTGCAAGACGATGTTCGTCGGAAATGACGGAATAGAGGGCGAGAAATACAAGCGGGTCTGTGTTGACGGACCGGTATTCAACGCTAAGGAGGTGATCTTCGGTGGCTGATCTGTCTGTAAAATTTGCCGGGCTGACGCTCAAAAACCCGGTAGTGACCGTTTCGGGAACCTGCGGCTTCGGTGAGGAGTACGCACCCTATTACAAGGTCTCCGAGCTGGGCGCGATAGCGGTAAAGGGCATGACTCTCGCTCCGAGAGACGGAAATCCCCCTCCGCGCATTGCCGAGACCCCCTCGGGAATACTCAATTCGATCGGACTTCAGAATCCTGGAGTCGATGCCTTTATGACAAAGGAGCTTCCGCGTCTCAAGACTGAGGGCGCGACCGTGATCGCGAACATTTCGGGCTCGACCATCGCCGATTACTGCAAGGTCGCAGAAAAGCTTTCGGAGACCGAGGTCGATATGATCGAGATGAACATCTCCTGCCCGAATGTCAAGGAGGGCGGCGTTGCCTTCGGAACGAACGCTAACACGATACACGAGATCACCTCGCAGGTCAAGGCGCACTCGAAAAAGCCGATCATAGTAAAGCTTTCGCCGAACGTGACCGACATAACCGAGATGGCACGAGCTGCCGAGGCGGGCGGAGCAGACGCTCTGAGCCTTATAAACACGCTGCTCGGAATGCGTATCGATCTCAAGACAAAGCGTCCGATCCTTCACAACAATGTCGGCGGACTCTCGGGTCCCGCGGTATTCCCGGTCGCTTTGAGAATGGTTTGGCAGGTTCGCAATGCGGTCAAGCTGCCGCTGATCGGAATGGGCGGAATAGCCTCTGCCGAGGATGCGATCGAGATGCTGATAGCAGGTGCGGACATAATCGGAGTCGGAACCGCTATGTTTGCAAATCCCTATCTCCCGCTCGAGATAATCGAAGGACTCGATCGTTACATGGACGAAAACGGCATAAAGTCGGTCTCCGAGATATCGGCGACCGTAAAGCCCTGGTAAAGGGGACAAGAAAAGCGATATTCGGCTGTCAAACCGAATATCGCTTTTTTATATGTAAGAGATCGATGACAAGTCCACTGCGATGAGCTACGGAGCGTGAAGCCCACAGCCCGGAAAAGCAGTATCGTCGAGCTTGATTTATTCCTCTTCGATCGCAAAAGCCGATCTTTCCGTCAGGATTAGCGGATCGTAGCATTTTTCGGGCTTGAACAGCTCTCTGTCGAGGCATTCAAAGCCGATGCTTACATAGGATTCCTTTATCTCGTTTGAAGAATAGGTTTTAAGCTTTCCGAGCTTTTTCGTAAAACAAGCTTCCTTTCAAGTTTTTATATTTTTGAAAAAATCAATGCGCACAATACAAGCACTATTCCGATTATGCAATCCTTTTTGAGCTTTTCCTTAAAGAAAAGGCTTGCCATAGTGCTTCCGGCGATCAGTGACAACGCACTGAGTAACGGATACAAAATTATCGCTTCGATACGAGCTTCCGCGAGCGTTTGAAAAAACGATGCACCGAATAAGCTTATCGACATCACGAGTATGTAGCCGAAATTGTTTTTAAGCATATTTTTGTTCTTCGGTTTTTCGCTACTGCCGATATGAATGATAAGCTTTGCAACGATAAGCGCAGCTGCGGTGAAAACAAAGGAATAAAAGGTATATTTCGCCGCGCTTTTTTGCGGAGCATAGGAGGTGTAGAGCTTTTGAACAGTTTGATTTCGATGACGCACGGAACGATAAAGCTTGCCGAGGAACACGCGCTCACGAGCATATACGCATCGGTTTTTATCGCGAAGGTTCGGCTCAGAAGGAATACGGTCATGGATATTCCCGCGATAAGACACAGAATAAATTCGATCGGTTGCATATTGAAAGGGCTTGCGG
>CAYRKS010000060.1:248-5420 GCA_964424855.1 uncultured Lachnospiraceae bacterium | reverse complement strand
AAATAAAAAGATATCCCATAAATGCAATCTCCACTGAAATATTCGTTTGAATATATTATATCAAACAATCGTCTGCTTTGCAATAAAGAATACAACCATTATTTAATATATTCGCTCATCACCGCTTGACAGGCGGAAGCTTTTCTGATATAATAGACATATGAGCAAAGGAGTGTCGAAGCATGGAAAAATTTATGCCCACCATTTCGGATTATGTCATAAAAAATATAGCGATAATGAAATATTCTCCGCAGATCCGCAATCGAAACGTGGAGCAAAGAAAGCTTTCGGCGTTTATGTATGTTGCGGTAGGAAAATATCACTATCGTTCCGAGAAGCTCGACTTTTACGTTGAGGCGGGGGATACGGTTTACATCCCCTATGGGTCGTCCTATGAATACACGGTCGTATCGAATGAGACCGAATGTATCCAGACCGAATTCGATCTTGAGCGTGAGACCGACGGAGAAAAAAGCGCGGTTGTCATCAACAATGAACCGTTTGTTTTGAAGGAGCGTGAGCATAGGCTGGATATGGTGTTCGGCGAGCTGTTGCGCTGTCGAAACGATGAATTTTCCGTGCTTGCGTCACTGTATCAGCTTTTGGCTATCTTTGAAAACGCCTGTGATAAGGAAAAATCCGTCAAAAACGGAAGCTTCAAGATCGAGCCTGCGATAAAATTTATCGAGCAGAATTTTAAGGAAAAAATATATATTGCCGATATCGCGAAAATGTGCGGACTCAGCGAATCACATATGCGCAGACTGTTTATTAGGTACCTCGGTGTTTCTCCTATAGAATATAAAAATTCGATACTCATAAAAACCGCGTGTAATATCCTTCGATACGGAGATCTGAACGTGACCGAGACAGCGGAAGCACTTAATTTCGGAGATATTTATACCTTCAGTATGTTCTTCAAAAAGGAGACCGGGATATCGCCGAAAAGGTACATTGAGATATACCGCAAATAAGCGGTTCCGAATTTTTCGAAAAAAAAACGGCATGACCGAGGTCACGCCGTTTTCCCGAAAAGATTGATTTCCGGGCGTTTCAAAATAACTGCTTTATGCGCTCTCGGAAAAAATTCGAGAGCCTTCGGCTTTAGTCGAGATAATCTCCGACCGGGCTTGTGGAGTACTGCTTTCTGATCTTTATCACATACGAATCGTCCTCGAGCTTCTTTTCCTCGATTATGCGATACTTTGTATGTGTGGAGTCAAGCGAATGCTTGTAGCGTTCGACCTCTTCGGCTACCTGACGAGCGGCGAGCGAATGGTCGATCTCCTCCTTGAGCATAAAGTGCAGGGTCTGGCAGATGCAGGCGGATTGTACACGTTTCATGATAATACCTCATTCTTTCTTCGAACTATATATATTATACCATATTTTTGAAGAAAAGTCAAAGGCACTTCTGCACAAAGTTATTTGCCGAGATATTTGTGCGGAATATACAAGCTCAGTTCATTTCCTCGATGTAGTAGACATAATCGAGAGTTCCGATGGCCTCGATTATCTCGCTGTGAGTCTTGTATTTTTTGAGCTCGGGGCTTGAGATCGTGACCGAGACCGAGTAAACGCTCAGACCCGAATTGAGGTATGCGGGGTTGGCTTCGATGTCATCGACTCTGAGTCCGAGACGGCGGATCGTCGTTACGAAATCCTGAAGATTGGATTTGTTGGTAAGCTCGAGATGCACCTCGAAGTGATTTGAGCGATTTTTGAGATAGGTCTCAAAGGCGGGGAAGAAGGACAGGCAGATGAGTAAAACAACGAAGCCGATGAGTCCCGCGCTGTAAAAGCCCGCGCCGACCGCTATTCCGAGGACACCGACCGCCCAGAGTCCGACCGAGGTGGTGAGACCCTTTATCTGGTTTTTCGAGCTGAAAAGGATCGAGTTCGAGCTGATTATCGCCGCTCCGATGAGGGTCGCCGCCGATAGGAGGAGAAAGCCGCCGCCGTAGATATCGGCGAAGTAGACATCGACCATTGCCGCCATCGTAGCCGCCATCGATACGAGCATAAAGGTTCGAAGACCGGCGGCGTGACGCTTTGTGGCGCGCTCACAGCCGATGACCGCTGCGAATATGACCGAGACGAGGAGTCGGAGCATCACAGATTCGATATTTATCTGTGCGCTCCACTCTCCGAGAAGCTGTGCAATTGGATCGTTCATTTTATATACCTCCGTTTATACTATTCTTCCGTGCATAATGCGCGTGCCGCCGCGAAGCTTTACGCCGTTTGCCGCCTCAAGCTGTTCCTCGGCAGCCTCGGTGAACGCTTGCTCGGGGTCGCGAAGGTTGTGCGACGGAAGCTCCTGCTGTATCTTTTGTATGCGTTCTATGAGTATTTCGACCTCGCTGCGCTGCTCGGTATCCTCGATCGGGGCGATATCCTCGAGCTTGTTCGAATAGGATTTCGAGAGCGAGAGCGAAAGCTTTGCCGCGACCGGACCGATCATTTCGTAAAGCACGCTCGAGGCGAGGATTATCGTGTTGAGCGATTCGCCCTCGCTTCCGCCGAGTGTGCGTGCGCCGAGCGCGGCGAGACCGATAGCAACTCCCGCCTGAGGTATCAGCGCGAGACCGAGATAATTTCTGACCTCCTTGGGCTTGTGAGCGATTGCACAGCCCGCAAAGGCACCGGTGTATTTTCCGACGATACGAACGGCGAAGTATACCACGCCGATGACCCAGAGCGGAACGGTTCCGACGCTTCCGGTGCTTCCGGTCAGAGCGTCGAGCTTAAAGCCGAGTCCCGATCTTACGAAGAAGAGGAGAAGGATCGGGGGGCTGAAGTAGTTGAGCTGCAAAAAGAGCTTTTCGTCCCCGGTCATATTGATATATACCGTGCCGATGACCATGCAGCCGAGCAGCGGTGAAACATCCATGAGTGCGCAGATGCCGCAGAAGGTGAAGAGCAGACCTACGAGTATTATCAGTCGGTTGTCGGTCGAGCGTTTTTGCGGGATGAGCAGCTTGAGAAGTACTCCGAATACGAAGCCGAGCGCGATTGCGGCGATATTTTTGATTATCGGAAGGACTACGACCGATGCCTCGAAGCTTCCGCCCGAGGTTGCCGACATTGCGAGTGAGATCGCGATGCTGTAGGCGATGAGACCGATAACATCGTCAAAGGCGACGACCTGCAAGAGGGTATCGACGAATTCGCCCTTTGCGCCGGTCTGGCGAATGGTCATCATGGTCGAAGCCGGAGCGGTCGCCGAGGCAAGAGCTCCGAGGACGATCGAAAATGCGAAATCGAGCTTGAGCACGAAGAAGCAGACGAGAAATACGACGACCGAGGCGGTGAGAGCCTCGAAGACCGTTATTATTATCATGCCGATGCCGCTTTTTTTCAGGGTCGAGAGCTTGAAAAATTCGCCGACTCCGAAGGCGATAAAGGCGAGTGCGATATCCGAAATAAAGTCCATCCCGTCAACGATCGTGGAGGGAACCAGATCGAGACAGAAGGGACCGAGCAGTATGCCCGCGATTATGTAAGCCGTGACATTCGGAAGCTTTGCGAGCTTTGTGATCCGCGTCATTGCAAAGCCTCCGAAGAGCATCAGCGCGACCGAAATTATGACCGAGGCGGCAGATGAGACGGTCAGCGCAGAGCGTATTGTTTCCAACATAGTAAAATATATCCTCCGTAAAAAAGTATATGAGACTTGACACGAAATGTAAAATCCGTGTAAAGTCCCCGTAAAATTATAGAGTATATTATACCTTCTTTTGAAAGCTAATTCAAGCCAAACAATTTAAGTTTCTGATAATTTTCTGTGAACGCCGCCGCGAAAAAGTAAAAGCCGCCCGAGGTTCGAGCGGCAAGATTGACCGATATCAGCCGAAGAAAACGCCCTTTATGAATATTTCGAGTCCGATTCCGATGAGGATGACACCGCCGAGTATTCCCGCCTTTCCCGCGAGCTTTGTTCCGAATATCTTTCCGAGGTGTAGTCCGAGCATACATATGCCGAAGGTCACGACAGCGATGATCAGTGAACATACGAGAGCCATAACGAAGCCGTAGTCGGCGATGGTGAATCCGACCGAGAGCGCGTCGATCGAGGTCGCGATGCCCTGAACGAGCAGAGCTGTGAAGGTGAGCTTTTCGCCCGAGCTGCTTTCCTCGCCGCCCTTTATGCCCTCGATGAGCATTTTACCGCCGATATAGCAGAGAAGTATGAGCGCGATCCAGGGGATGAATTTTTCGAACGCCTTGAAGTACTGAACGATGGTATGTACGCATATCCAGCCGAGCATCGGCATTGCGAACTGAAAGAATGCGAAGACTCCGGCGATCGAGGACATACGCCCGCGCTTCATCGACGGGTCGCCCAGACCGTTTGCGAGCGAGACCGAGAAAGCGTCCATTGCGAGTCCCGCACCGAGGAGGATGCTGTTGAAGAAGAAAATAAAGCTCCAGTCCATAAATTATCGTTGCCTTCGGATTTCGAAGGCTTCCTTTCCGCTCCGTTTCGGAGCATGGTTCGGGCTTTTCGCCCCTTAAAAATAAAAATGATAAAAATAAAACCCGGCACGAAACACGCACCGAGCAAAAAAGACCCCATGCGCAGCATTTCGCCGTCCACATGAGTCTCGTGTATTAAAGCAAACCAGATCGGAGAGCCGATCAGTATGTTGACTTGCTGCAAGCGAAAAAAGCGTCCGCTTGCTCACTACTCCCTCAATATAAGCTATATTATAGCATAAACCCGTCGATTTGTCAAGCGAAAATCGGCGGGTTTACAGTTTTTTAACGATTTTAGATTTTATCAGTCGTCATTTTCGGTCTGCTTGCTCTTTGACGAGGTGAGCTTTTCGAGGAGTATGGTCGCGATTATGATTATCCCCATGACGATGAGGATGCCGAGCATACCGAGACCCATGTATTTGAGGTTGCTGACAAAGTTTATCGGATTGAAATCCATTTTGCTATCCCAAGCCTTTCTTACGTTCCCATTAAATTATAGGAAGAAATTCAGAATAAGTCCGCCCGCGATGACCGAGGCGATCTGTCCCGAGACGTTTACGCCGATCGAGTGCATAAGAAGAAAGTTCTGAGGATCCTCCTTGAGTCCCATCGTGTGGACTATGCGTCCCGACATCGGGAAAGCGGAGATACCGGCTGCGCCGATCATCGGGTTGATCTTTTTCTTAAGGA
>CAYRKS010000060.1:0-238 GCA_964424855.1 uncultured Lachnospiraceae bacterium | reverse complement strand
AAGAGGTTGAGTATCTTTGCGAAGATGACACCGCCCGCGGTATCGAAGACGAATGCGAAGAGTCCGAGTCCGAGGATGAGAAGGGTCTCGGCGCAGAGGAACTGCTCCGCCTGCATCTGTGAGGCGATGGTTATGCCGAGGAAGATGGTGACGAGATTAGCCAGAGTCTTCTGAGCGGTCTCGGAGAGCGAATCGAGGACTCCGCCCTCGCGGATAAGGTTTCCGAACATAAGGAAGC
>CAYRKS010000059.1:0-9692 GCA_964424855.1 uncultured Lachnospiraceae bacterium | reverse complement strand
GCGGACGATCGGACCCGCGATGAGCTGCGGGTACATCGTGACATAGGCGGCGAGGTCGATAATATTCTTCTGCGCGGGGGTGTCCTTGCGGTAGACATCGACGACATAGCTTGCGATCTGGAAGGTGTAGAAGCTTATTCCTATCGGAAGCACCGCCTTTGTGAGCGGGATCGAGAGACCGGTGAGCGAGTTCACGCTGCCGATGAAGAAATCGGCGTACTTGAAATATCCGAGCGAGAGAAAGCTCAGAAGGGTCGAGACGATCAGCGTGGGCTTCGCCGCCTTCGGAAGCTTCTCGATGATGAGTCCGGCGGCGTAGCTCTGGAGGATGGTCAGCACCATCAAAAAGAGGAATTTAGGTTCTCCCCAGCCGTAGAAGATGAGGCTCGCGAGCAGGAGGACGCTGTTTTTGAGTACCCTCGGCGCGATATAATATAGGATCAGGACAATGGGGAGAAAATAGAACAGAAAGGGGATCCCGGAGAATACCATTATTCGATAGGCTCGTCGTAAACGGTCACAGCGTCGGGATAGACCTCTATGATACGGTCACGGAAGGTGTTGATCTGCTCCTCCGCACCGAAGGAGGCGAAGAGGATCTCATCAACGGTCATGATTACGATTTTGTCCGGGAAGCCGCACATCCAGCGAGTGGACTGAATGCTGTCGCGAACAGCCTTTGCAAGATCGGCGGAGCCGGACTTGTCAGCCATTGTGTAAGCGGCTGCGGTGAAGGTGTTGGAGTTGAGCATATGCTCGATCGAGCCTACCTTGGTTACAGCCGAGATCGAATCAGCCGGGAAGTGGAGTCTCCATGTGAGAGTGTCTGCGTCAAGCTCGTAGTAGCCCGCACTGCCATCGACGATGTTGTCATCGCCGTAGCCGCCGCCGGCTGCGAACTTTTCGTCATCGGAGTACTTGCTCCAAACCGCGTTGAGGAACTCGACGGGGTCGGAAACGGTCGAAGCCACGGAATCGGATACGGTGGTACCGTCGGTTTCTTCGTTGGAGCTGTTGTCGCCGCAGGAGGCTGCGCCGAGAGCGAGTGCGAGTGCGAGAAGTATCGCGATAGAGGTCTTTTTCATTTGTTTTCTTTTCCTTTCGGTTTTTAAGTATTTGCGGCGTGTCAGTCAGCCGCTTTATAAGTTTACCCGGAGATCGGTCTTGCTATGCAAGGCTCTGAGTGGAAGGAGCTTCCGGTCGGACACACGAAGCTCGGAAAATACCCGAAATTCGTTACGCATAAAAGTATACCACACAAGTATGAGGACTTCAAGTCGAGGTTCTGAAATTTATGTTAAGTTAAGAGAACAAAATTATGAACCGTCACGAAAAAACAAAAAAATCGCGCTTTTGATTTCATCTGCTAAAAAAGCAGTGTGACAGCGCGAAGGCTCCCTCCGTTTCGGAGGAAAGCGTTTTTTGTGTTTTCACATGAGAGCGATTTCCGTATGCTCCTCGCCCGAGGAAAGGGTGAGCATCAGACCGCGCAGTATCGGCTTGCGGCGGCGCGTCCAGGGGAAGCACCAGCGGCTGATCGCAAGTCCGCAGTCGCTTTTCAGGCGATAATGCTCGGCAAGGCACATCGTGCGAAGGTCGTTGATATCTCCGTCGAGTTGCATACGATCCTTCCGAACCGCGTCGAGCTCACGGGTGTTCGCGGTAGCCTTGAGCGAATATTCGGGCGTATCGCTTGGCTCGAGAACATCGAGCATGAGTCCGCTCGTGCCGACATAGAGCGACAGCAGTCTCCAATCCTCGGAGAGCCAATTGAAATCGCGTCCGATCGGCAGCTCGGAGCAGGGCTTTGAGCGTCCGCCCGTCTCGGCGAAGCCGCGACCGTAATAAGCCTGCCAGCTCACGCGCCCGCTGTCGTCATCGATCGCCGAGGGACAGCCGGCTGGAAATTTTATCGCCTTTATATCCACCTCGCTTTGAAGACGGTTGAGGTAGTCAAAGGGATCGAGCATCGGCGACAGCCCGAGCGCGCGGAGCTGAAGCGTTATGTTCTCGCCCGGACGGGTTATCAGCGATTCGAAGCCGCTCCGATCGAGCGAAAAAGCCGCCTCGAGCGCGTCGGCGTTTCCGACGGCGAGCAGAAGGCAGAGAAAATCTCTGAAATCGTGTGCTACCGCGTGTACGTATTTTCCGGGCGAGCTTTTCGGCGAGACCGCGAATACGGTTTCGCCGAAGCCGCGTATAAAGCAGTAATGCACGCCGTCCGAGCGACCCTCACCGAGGATCGCCGCGTTTCGCGGAGTGCAGAAGCAGCCCTTTGACACTGCGGTAAGGTCTATTCCAAAGGGCGAAAGGTCGATATTTCGATTTGTGTATTCTCGGTAGAAACCCATTTCGAATCCTCCAAATTTGATCTATGCGATAAAAGCCGCGCGATAAGCCTTGAAGCATATGCACCCGCAGAGGCTTACGAATCTTGAGGGCAGATCACGTTCGTGCAGATCACCCTCGGCGGCTGTAGCTATCATATAAATATATTATAGCACACTTTTTCGAAAATTTCAAGCATTTTCTGCTTAATTTTTTATTTTTAGGGTCGAAAATCAAGATTTTTTACATTTCGGAAAGTATCGTTATAAAAATAACATCATAAGCGGCGCGAGCTTCACGCGGCGTTTTTAATAAAAACAGCAGACTGCACAGAGGAATGTACTGAAGTAGCGCGAAAATCCGTCGAAATTTTTTCGCGTTTTCTCTTGACAAATCCTTCGCGGAGTGATATAATATAAGCAGTATAAAGCAAGCTAAACCGTTGAAGCGGAGATCAAACCGTCATGGACGCGATACAGAGAATGTCCCGAGGCTGAGAGGGGCGTATGAGAGGTCGGACGGCAAATGGACCGCCAAGGGTCAGGGGGAAAGAGCTTCGAGTATCCCTGAACGTGAATTCTGCGTAAAGGAAGAGATATGTATAGGCATATCGCAAAGTGTACGGCTTCATCGCCGTAAAATAAGGTGGCACCGCAGGTCATTAAAGCCTGTCCTTATGAAAAGCTCCGAGATTTGGGGTTCTTTGTATGGACAGGCTTAAATTGTTTTAAGCGTTAAGCGGCTCGCTTTTATGCGGCTCGTTCCGTCGGCACAGCGGAGCGGGAAAAAATCAAGATGTGCGGAAAGGCAAACGCCATGAAACGCTTTATTTCGATAGCTTTGATACTCGCGCTCACCGCTCTTGCGGCATTTTCGACCGTCTCCTGCGGCGATTCGGGCAAGACCAAGATCGCGATCGTTCAGCCGATGGATCACACCTCGCTCAACCAGATACGCGACAAGATAATCTCGACGCTCGAGGAGCTGGGCTACACCTCCGAGAACACCGAGATAATCCAAAAGAACGCGGCGAACGATTCCTCGCTGCTCCCGTCTATCTGCGACAGCCTCATCTCCGAGAACGTTGACGTTATCATCCCGATCGGCACCGGCGCGGCTCAGATCGCGGCGGCAAAAACCGAGTCGATCCCGATCGTCTTCGCGGCGGTATCCGATCCGGTCGTGGCGGGACTCGTCGAGTCCTTCGAGAAGACCGACAAAAACGTGACCGGAGTTTCGGACTACATCGACGTCGAGTCGATCTTCGGACTTGCGGCGGAGCTGACCCCCGAGGCAAAGACCTTCGGTCTGGTCTACAACGCGAGTGAGGTCAATTCGACCGTAAAGGTCGAGCGCGCGAAGGCTTATTGCGACAAGAACGGTCTCAAGTACAAGGAGGTCACGATCACCGCGACTGCGGACATACAGCAGGCGGTCGCCTCGATAATCGGCGAGGTGGATGCCTTCTTCACGCCCGATGACAACACGGTCGCCTCGGGAATGAATGTTTACGCGGGCTTCCAGAAGGAGTACAAGACCCCGATCTACTGCGGAGCCGATTCGATGGTCATCGACGGTGGCTTTGCGACCTACGGTATCGACTATGACATTCTCGCTTCTCAGGTCGCGAATATGACCGACCGCATTTTGAAGGGCGAAAAGATCTCCGACAACCCGGTCGAGAGGGTGAACGACCCCGCAAAGCTCATAAACAAGACCGCCGCCGACGATATGGGCATAGAGATCCCCGAGTCGATCCTCGAGACCTACAAGATCGTCGGATAAGCGGGGCGAAAAATACATTATAATAAGGAAAACATCATGCTTCATCTGATTTTCGGAGCGGTACAGCTCGGACTGATCTACTCGCTCATGGCGATTGGAAACTACATATCCTTCAGAATATTGAACATCCCCGATCTCACGGTCGATGGCTCGTTCGCGCTCGGTATGGCGGTGTCGGTAATGGTCGCGCAGAGCGGACATCCGATCCTCGCGCTCATCCTCGCAATGGTCGCGGGCGCGGCGGCGGGACTCGTGACCGGAGCTCTGCAGACAAAGGTCGGGATAAATCCGATCCTCTCGGGAATACTGACCATGACCGCGCTCTATTCGGTAAATCTCGCGATAATGGGCGGAAAGGCTAACCAGTCGCTTTTCGACAAGGAGACGGTCTTCAAGCTTGTAAGAAAGATATTCCCGGACGGTACGCTCGGCGAGCATATCTCGAAGACTCTCGTCATACTCGTGATCGTCGCGATGATCGTCGCGGCTCTGGCGATATTTTTCAAGACGCGCACCGGAATGGCGATCCGCGCGACCGGTGACAACGAGGAGATGGTTCGCGCCTCGTCGATAAACGCCGACATGACCAAATGCGTCGGCTTCGCTCTGGCAAACGCCTGCATCGCGCTTGCGGGCGGAATGGTCTGTCAGTACAATCAGTCGGCTGACACGGGCTACGGCAGCGGAATGCTGGTGGTCGGTCTCGCCTCGGTCATAATCGGTGAAGCGGTGCTCAGAAAGGGCGGAGTCACGCGCGGACTCATCGCGGTGACGGTCGGCGCGGTGCTTTATCAGCTGATAATCGCTCTCGCGCTCAAGGTGAATCTCCTGCCGTCCTACGGACTTAAATTCGTCTCGGCGGCGATAGTTACCATCGCGCTCGGAATGCCGAGGATCAGAGCGGCGTTCGGAAATCTTAAAAGGGGAGGAAAGTCAAAATGATGCTCGAGCTTAAAAATCTCAAAAAGACCTTCCATCCCGGAACGGTCAACGAAAAAAAGGCACTCAACGGTATCGAGCTTTCGGTCGATAGGGGCGATTTCATCACGATAATCGGCTCGAACGGCGCGGGAAAATCGACTCTGTTTAACGCGATCTGCGGAAGCTTTCAGATCGACGAGGGCAGTATAGTCCTCGACGGAAGGGACATAACCCGTCTCCCAGATTACAAGCGCGCCTTCGACATCGGACGGCTCTTTCAGGACCCGATGAAGGGCACCGCGCCTAACATGACTATCGAGGAGAACATGGCACTCGCCTACTGCCGAAAGAGCCAGCGTTCCTTTTTCGCGGTGAACAAACGCGATTCGGAGCGTTTCCGAGAGCTGCTCAGCCGCCTCGGACTGGGACTTGAGGATCGGATGAAGACCAAGATCGGGCTTTTGTCGGGCGGTCAGCGTCAGGCGGTCTCGCTACTCATGTCAACGATCTCCGACCCGAAGCTTTTGCTGCTCGATGAGCATACCGCCGCGCTCGATCCCGCGACCGCGAAAAAGGTGCTTGACATAACCGTCGAGGAGGTCGAGCGCACCCAAACGGCTACGATGATGATCACGCACGATATGCGCGCCGCGCTCGAGATCGGAAACCGCACGATAATGATGGACGACGGACGGATAATCCTCGACATCTCGGGAAAGGAGCGCGAGGAAATGACGGTCGAGGGACTGCTCGCACTTTATTCAAAGGAGAGCAAAAAGCAGCTTGCGAACGACCGAATGCTCCTTCGCCGCGATTGAAGCCGCTCGGAATAAATACAGTAAAAAGCCGTTCCCGCGAATTTTTCGTCGGGAACGGTATTTTTTTGCGCGGATACGCCGAGATTTTCGTTTTGGGTCTTGACATATCGAGCGAAATACTGTATAATATAGGTAGTACAGAGGAAAGCCGGTGAGAAAATTTCAAATATAGTTTACAAATACGATTCGCCGCAGGATATGCGCTCGGTGAGCTATTATCGCAACGAGCCGCAGATAGGCTGCGATGTTGCGGTCGAGGATCAGCCGCTCGTCGTGAACTGTGTCGGGCAGCTTGAGATACCCTGCGGCTTTTCGACGACCGCAAAAAGCGGTCGGCACGATTTTTATCTTATGTATCTTGTCAGCGGTGAGCTTGACGCGCTTGTGAACGGCTTTGAGTGTCGGATCGTTCCGGGCTGTGCGGTCATCTTCCCACCGAAGCACGGGTATCGCTATTCTAAGACGGGGCAGGGTAGTGTGAAGTATCTCTGGGTGCATTTCACCGGCTTTGACGCGGGGGCATTGCTCGAGCGTCTGGGGCTGGGGTGTGGCGGAGTTTTTCGAGTCGGGCTTGACGAACGGCTGTCATCGCTGTTTTTCGCGCTGATGGAGGATTTTATCTGCCGCGACGAATTTTTTGAGGAATCGACCGCCGCAGGGCTGAAAACGTTGCTGATCTCGCTCCGCCGCCTCGTTTTGAGTGCCGAGCAGCCGAAAAGCTCGCTCGGGCGGCTGTTCGAATCGATCAGCTTCATACATAAGAATTACATCCGCCCGCTGACCAACAGTCAGCTTGCGCAGATCGAGCATCTGAGCATATCGCAGTACATCGAGCTTTTCAAAAAATATGTCGGTACGACCCCGCATTCCTACATAATCGAGCTGAGGATCAGAAGCTCCTGCGACCTTCTTATAAGCTCCGATCTTACCGTTTCGCAGATAGCGGCGGCGGTCGGCTATGAGGACGCGCACTATTTTTCGCGCTTGTTCAAGCTCTATCGCGGGGTCACGCCCGAGGATTATCGGAGGAACAGTCATGGATCGTGAGACCGATCGGCAGTCCTTCGAGCTTTTCGAGCGGATCTGCCGCGAGACGGTGCTCGGCGAGCATGAGTCGGACGGGATCGGGACGCTCGGCGAACGGACGCTCCATGTCATCCTGAAAAAACTCTACGAGCCGAAGCCCGAGCTTCGCGAGGTCAAGGTCGGCGGCTTTGTCGCGGACATAAAGCGCGGCTCGGACATCGTTGAGGTGCAGACGCGCGATTTTTGGCGGCTGAGGAAAAAGCTGCCGATATTTCTCGGCGAGAACCGCGTGAAGGTCGTCTACCCGGTCGCCGAGAAAAAAACCTTGCGCTGGGTCGATACCGATAGCGGCGAGATCAGCGAGCCGCGCCGTTCGCCGAAGCACTGCGGCTTCAACGATTTTTTGCTCGAGCTTTGGCAGCTGCGCCCGATATTGCCGCTCGAGGGGCTGTCGTTCGATGTCGTTCGGCTCGAGCTTGAGGAATACAAGCTGCTGACCGGGCGGAGCCGCGACCGCAAGAAATACGGTGCGATACGCGCCGAGCGGATACCGACCCGACTGATCGCGATAGACACCTACGAGCTGCCCGAGGATTTTATCGCGTCACTGCCGAGTGGACTTCCCGAGGAGTTCACCTCTGCCGAATACGCGAAGGCGGCGAAGCTTCGAACCGGCTATGTCGGAAAGCTCATCCAAACGCTCGTTACGGTCGGCGCGATAGAGGAATGCGGTATGCGCGGCAGGGCGAAGCTTTATAGAATAAAAACGATCGAATAGTATACTGTTCGAGCAGATATTTTTGTCAAACACGGAGGAAAGCATCATGGCAAAGCTTTTTCGCGGGGATATCTCCGCATACACCGCGCCCTATGCCGGCGCGAAAGTCATCGTTGACGAATCGATAATGCCCGTGGCGTTCGAGCCGAATGCCGACGAGCTGACGATAAGGCTGATGGACAGGATCGCGCGGATCATCAGCGTCACCTCGGCTACCAAGGAGACGATATATTCGGACGGACGTGATTATTTCGTCAGGGACGGCGAGCTGGTGATCCCGCGCGGCTCTCTGATACCGATAATGAGCCGCGAGGAATACAATCCGAGCGAGGGAAATTTCGTCTGCACGCTCGGCGGAAAGCTGATCTTCGGCGAGGCGAACAAGCTACATCTGCGTCAGCTTGCCGTGACCTATGAGACTGCGGATGATATCTTCGCGGGAAAATATTTCCCGAAACGCTCCGAGCGGCTTGAAAATTCGCGCCGTCTCTTAAAAAACGACCGCCTGAAGCTGGCGTTCTTCGGCGATTCGATAACCTACGGCTGCAACGCCAGCGGACTCTACGAGGGAGTGCCGCCGTATATGCCGATCTACCCGATGCTGACTGCCGAGGCTCTTCGGAGAAGGGGCGCACGGGTCGATTACTACAATCCGTCGATCGGCGGCAAGTCCTCGCCGTGGGGAAGGGCGACCGCGGCGTATTATTTCGACGATAAAAAGCCCGATCTCACGGTCATCGCCTTCGGAATGAACGACGGAACCGGGCGTATCCCGGTCGATAGCTTCATCGGAAATATCCGCGCGATAATCGAGACGATCCGTTCGAAGGCTCCGAACGCCGAATTTATCCTCGTCGCAACGACTCTGCCGAACCCGATAAGCACCTTTGTCGGGCTTCAGGAGGACTACGAAAAGCCGCTTGAGGCTCTCGCAAACGAGATGAACTGCGCGTTCCTCGACATGACCGAGCTTCAGCGGACGATAATGACCCGCAAGGAATATCATCACATCACCGGAAACAACATAAATCACCCGTCCGACTTTCTCGCAAGACTCTACGCGCAGGGAGTACTCGAGCTGATCGGAAAATTTGAAGGCTGATGTTGCGCAACGTGCGGTATCAAACGTGCATTTTGACAACGAAAAATGTGGATAGCGCAACACAGGTTGCGAATAACACGATAAGATAATCACGGTTGTACAACTTATGTTGCATAATAGCAATAAAACGGTTGACGTTGTGCAACATGAGCTGCTCTATCGCATTCTCTCCGCGAGGTCAGTATCAAATCACATTAAATCATCATTAAATCAATCAAATCATCCCGAAAGGAAACGCAAAAAATGAAAGCATACGAAAGACTCATAAAATACGCAAGGTTCGCGACCGCCTCGGACGAGCTGTCCGAGACCTGCCCCTCGACCGAAAAGCAGCTGGTTTTTGCCGCAGAGCTTGAAAAGGAGCTGCGTGAGCTGGGCTGCACCGAGGTGGAGCTTGACGAAAACGGCTATCTTTTCGCGACCGTTCCGGCATCCGAGGGGCTTGAAGAGGTACCGACCATCGGATTTATCGCGCACATGGACGTTTCGCCCGAGGTTCCCGACAGCCCCGTCAAGCCGCAGGTGGTCGATTACAAGGGCGGAGATATCCTTCTTAACGCCGAGCAGGGAATAAAAATGCGCGAATCCGATTATCCGGTGCTGAAAAATTATGTCGGCAAGACACTGATAACGACCGACGGAACGACCCTTCTCGGTGCTGACGACAAGGCGGGCATCGCCGAGATATTGACCGCCGCCGAGCGTATGCTGAACGATCCGAGCATAAAGCACGGAAAGATCCGTCTCGGCTTCACGCCCGATGAGGAGATCGGACGCGGCTCGGATCGCTTTGATGTCGAACGCTTCGGCGCGAAATGCGCCTACACGATCGACGGCTCGTCCTTCGGCGAGGTCGATTACGAGAATTTCAACGCCGCGTCGCTGACCGTGAAGATCTGCGGAAAGAGCATCCATCCGGGTGGAGCGAAGGACG
>CAYRKS010000058.1:7130-9758 GCA_964424855.1 uncultured Lachnospiraceae bacterium | reverse complement strand
TCGTTTTCCACAGCATCTGGGATAATTCCGGAAAGCCCCGACCTCTCGCCGCTTCTCTTTATCTGACCGATCCCTATCGGCTCACCGCCGCAATCGCCGAGTGCCGAAAGCATGGCAGCGAAAATATCGTCGCATTTTTCAAATTCAAAGCCCTCTCTCTCGATGAAAAGCTCTTCTCCCGGTTCAAAATCGCCGATAAGCCGACAGCTCCTTATTTTTTTCATGAGATCGAGCGTAAAAACCGCACGATCCGAATATATAACGAGCAGTCTTCGCCGATCGTTTATTTGGCAGATCATGCTCTTTCGTCCCGCCGAGCTTGTTTCATCCTTTCGGAGTATCAGCGCATCGGCTTCCTCGAGCAGCTCAACGCCCTTTCCGATGGTCATGAGACTCATTCCGGTAGCCTTGGAAATGCTTATGCGGGTCTGCCCGATTCCGTTCGAGAGTGCCTCAAAGAGATTTCCCACACTTTTTCGCTTTATTACGGCAAGTCCCGGCTCGGTCATGCTGCAAGCCTCCTTAATTTTTAAGATATTTTTTGCCTTCGAGACGTTTTTTGTGCGCCGCGAAAATCATTTATTTTATAATTATAATTGTATCATATATCTGAATATTTGTCAAGGATAAGGCGAAAAATGTTATGTAATTGATAAACGCCGTCAAGTGCTCATCGACATTTTTCGACACTAATGACACTTTTCTTGATGAATCGAGTCATAATGAGTCATTTATCCACAAAAAGTAAATAAATTAAAAATTTTTTCTCCACCACTTGAAAAATCTCATGAGATATTATATAATGTTTGGGTATGAGAAATCAGCTTCACCGCCACTGCGGTTAATAATTTATTTTTTGGAGGATATTTATCAATGTTTGACCAGATCAGCGACATCATCGCAAAGCAGCTTCGCGCCGAAAACGACGAGATCACCGAGGAAACCAACATAATGGAGGATCTCGGAGCAGATTCCCTCGACATCGTTGAAATTCTTATGGCTATCGAGGAGACCTTCGGCGTTTCGATCTCCGACGATGAGATTCCGAATCTCAAGACCGTCCGCGACCTCGTAGAATATGTTGAGTCAAATATGTAACGTCTCGATGTCATCATATTCGGCACCGCCGTACATGACATCCGATCCCGCCGCGGCAGCTTGGCCGCAGGCGCGGGGCGTTCGCAAAAAGCCGGACAGGTCAATGTGACTTACCGGCTTATATTTATCGCAAAAAAAGCACAGGAAAGGAAAAAACATGAAGGAAAAGAAACTCGTCACCCTGGCAAAGCTCGCGCTTTTTTCGGCAACGCTTATCTGGGGAAGCTCTTTTATAATCGTCAAGGATGTTACCGACACGATGCCGACCTCAACGCTTTTGGCGATACGCTTCGTCGGCGCATCGCTCCTGCTCTCGATAATTTTCCATCGGAGCTTCAAAAATCTCGATAGGTGGCACGTGATCTACGGAAGCTTCTTCGGACTTCTGCTTTTTACCGCTTATTCGCTCCAAACCATCGGCATAACCGATACCACCCCCGGCAAAAACGCCTTTTTGACCGCGGTATATGTCGTTATGGTTCCCTTCATGGCGTGGGGCATAACCAAGAAAAAGCCAGACCGATACAATATCGCAGCCGCGCTAATCTGCCTCGTCGGAATCGGAATGGTCTCACTCACAAACGATCTCACTGTCCGTATGGGCGATATCCTGACCCTAGGAGGCGGTATCTTCTATGCACTGCACATAATCGCCGTGTCGAAATTCTCCGAAAACCGCGATCCGGTGCTGCTCACGATATTCCAGTTCGCCTTCGCAGGTGTCTGCGCCACGGTATGCTCGCTCATCTTCGACCGCGCGGGCTGGACTTCTATCGTATTCAATTCGGATATGATCCTGAGCCTTCTCTATCTCATCGTCGGCTGTACCGCCGTCGCACTTCTCTTCCAGAATTTCGGTCAGAAGTACACCTCGCCCTCTACCGCGTCGCTCCTGCTCTCGCTCGAATCGGTATTCGGAGTCGCATTTTCGGTTGCCTTCGGACGTGAGGAATCGAGCGTAAGACTTTATATCGGCTTTGTTCTCATCTTCATTGCGGTCGTCATATCGGAAACAAAGCTCGCATTTCTTAAACGCTCGAAAACCGAGGATAAAATTTGATCGATCGGCATGATCCGCCGCAAAATTCGGATCGATATTATACGCGCTTCCATCCGCCCGAACAAAAAATTCGGGCGGATTTTTGAAAACGATAGATTTCTTAATATTTTTTCGGTATAATTTTACAGGAATCAATACTTCAAATTTTCGGGAGGCTTCACAATGGATTACATCCGGGTCACGAAAGAAAACATAGACAAGGAGCACATATGCTGTGCTATCTCAAGCAATAAGGATATTCAGGTGATATCAAAAAAAGCGTGGCTTTCGGAACGCTTTGACGATGGTCTGGTATTTCTTAGGAGCACCGAGCGCGGAAAATGCTTTATCGAATATATCCCCGCCGAAAATGCGTGGAATCCGATTTCGGCGACCGACTATATGTATATCGACTGTCTGTGGGTCTCGGGCTCGCTCAAGGGTCACGGCTATTCCTCTGAGCTGCTCAATGCCTGCAGTGAGGACAGCAA
>CAYRKS010000058.1:0-7120 GCA_964424855.1 uncultured Lachnospiraceae bacterium | reverse complement strand
AAGAGCAGAGGAAAAAAGGGACTTTGCATTTTGGCAGCCGCAAAAAAGAAGCCGTTCTTAGCCGATCCGAGCTTTTTGAAGCACAAGGGCTTCAAAGTCTGCGACGAGTCCGACAACGGCATTCAGCTGTGGCATCTGCCCTTTAATGAAAGCACCCCGAAGCCGAGCTTCAAGGAATGCGCAAAGCACCCTCACACCGACGAGGACGGATATGTCCTGTATTATACCTATCAATGTCCCTTCAATGCCAAATACGTTCCGATCCTCGAGACCATCGCACGAGAAAAATCGATCCCCTTCAAGGCTATCCACTTGCAGAGCAAGGAAGAAGCGCAAAATGTTCCGACACCGATAACGACCTATGCGCTCTTCTCAAACGGCAGCTATATCACCAACGAGCAGATGAACGACAAGCGTTTTTTGAAATTATTGGAGAAGTAAAAAATCCGCACATAGATATCCCGATGCAATAAAACAGTTAATCCGACCTATGGTTACGAGCATAGGTCGGATTTTCACATCAATATGCAAAATTGCCGCCGGCAATTACACGGCAGCTGCAAAGCATCTGCATGGATAACCACTTTAACGGTGCAAGGTGGTGAGCCACCTTGACGGAACGAAGTGACCGAGAATTCGAGGTCAGGCAGCTTTATTCTGCCGATAGAGAATAAAGCTCCGCTAAGTCAGCTTGCCGACTGTACGCACATAATCTCGATAGAGAGTACAGAAGTGCGCCCTTTAGTTCCTAAAGGGATTTTTCGCCTTGCTTAACCTCCTTGATCGCAATGAACAAACCAACGATAGCCATTATTGCAAATATAGCAAGTACAATCCATTCAATGCCGCTAAAGCAACCAAACACAACGCTGTTTGCTCCCGGCTGAGCAGTTTGTGTTACAGCAATACACCAACCGACAAAACCAATTACTCCACTTAACAGCAGACCTAAACCCAAAATAAGCTTCTTCATATAAACGCCTCCTCGTATTCTATCTATGATTGAAAAATCGTAGCATACCTTTGTGAACATGATGCGATAAACTAACAAGGATAATATACTTCTCTTATTTTTAAGTATATCAGAAAAATGTGAAGAAATCTACCGTCGGCTCCATGCGATTTTGTATCGCTTCGTTGATTTCGGCACAATATTGCAATACTGTTTTACGACTATTGTCCTATATTAAGCTCAGACCTATTCATATAAAGTCAGATCGGAGCGGCTTTTGTTTTGCCTTCGGAGCAAAATTTTTTATTATTTTCAAAAATTCTATTGACAAGCTCATGATTATCGTGTATAATAAACTTGAAAAAATATTTCATTTGCGAATAGGAGAACCAAATGAGAGAGAAAATAAACTTCAATAACTACTGGATGTTCAAGGTAGGAGATCAGGAGCTTCCGCCCGCTCCGCTTAAGGACATGATCTATCTCGGCGCAAAGACCGAGCGTGAGCTTCGCGGCTATGCCTCGAAGGATTACGGCAAGAACCGCCAGATGGCTTTTGAAAACTGGCAGAATATCACCCTTCCGCACGATTTCATAATAACACAGGAGCCGAAGCCCGAGTTCAACAACACTCTCGGCTATTTCGACTATAAAAACGCATGGTATCGCAAGAGCTTCAAGCTCGGCGAGGAAGACAAAAACAAGCGCATCTCGATCTATTTCGAGGGCATCGCCACCCATGCGACAATCTATCTCAACGGCTGCCTTATGGCGCACAGCTTCTGCGGCTATACCTCGTTTGAGGTCGATATAACCGATATGGTTCGTTTCGACGATGTAAACGTACTCGCGGTCTATGTAAACACCACCGATAAGCACGAGGGCTGGTGGTATTCGGGCGGCGGAATCTACCGCAATGTATGGCTGATAAAGACCGACATGGTATCAATCGACCTCTGGGGCGCGTATGTCCACCCCGAAAAGCGCGAAAACGACTGGAATATCCCCGTCGATGTAACCCTTCGAAACGATGACGCGATCGAAAGAAGCGTCAAGGTCTATGCGGATATCCTCGACGGTGAAAATATCGTCACCACGACCGAATGCGGCGAAATAACCCTCGGCGCAAAGGACAAGGGCGACATACATCTCTCGACCTCGCTTGTATCTCCGAAGCTCTGGGACTGCGACTCACCGAGTCTCTACACCGCCGTTATCCATGTGCTGGACGGCGAAAATGAGATCGACAAGCTCAGCACTCGCTTCGGCTTCAGAACCATCCGCTTCGATCCCGATCACGGCTTCTTCCTCAATGACAAGCCGACCAAGATAAAGGGCGTATGCTGCCACGAGGATTACGGACTCGAGGGCAAGGCTATCTCCGATTCGGTAAAGCGTCTGCGTCTTGAGCGTCTGCGCGAAATGGGCGCGAACGGCTACCGCACCTCGCATTATCCGCAGAGCGAATACACCTTTGACTGCTTTGCCGAGATGGGATATCTGGTAATGGCAGAGACTCGTTGGTTCGAATCGACCAAGGAGGGACTCGAGCAGATGGAGATGCTGATAAAATGCCATCGAAACAATCCCGCCGTTATCATGTGGTCACTCGGAAACGAGGAGCCGCTTCACAACGACCCGATCGGAAAGCGCATATTCGTTACCATGCGCGAGCACGCAAAACGTCTCGACAACACCCGTCCCTTCACCACCGCGGTGTCTCATGAGCCGGCAAAGGCTCCCGTAATGGACGAGGTGGATATAATCGGCATCAACTACAACCTCCGCGACTACGATTCGCTCCACGAAAAGTTTCCGAACAAGATGATCTTCGCCTCCGAATGCTGCGCTGTCGGCTCGACTCGCGGCTGGACCTATCCCGATGACTGCAAGTCGCGCGGATATCTCCACTGCTACGACAACCGCACGGGCTGGTTCATGTCTCGCGAGGTCACCTGGAAGTTCATTATGGAGCGCGAATGGCTCGGCGGCGGCTATCAGTGGGCAGGCATTGAGCATCGCGGCGAGACCGAATGGCCGCGTCTCTGCTCTCAGTCGGGCGCACTCGATCTCTTCCTTCAGAAAAAAGATGCCTTCTATGAAAACAAGGCACACTGGACCGATGAGCCTATGGCACACATCATCCCCCACTGGAACCTTCCAGATCGCGTCGGTGAAGAGGTATGGGTATGGGTCTACACCAACTGTGATGAGATCGAGCTCTGGCAGGACGGCGAAAAGCTCGGACGTGTCAGCGTTGAAAAATTCGGGCACGCTGAATTTTATGTCACCTATAAGCCCGGAAAGCTCGAGGCAAAGGGCTATCGCGGCGGCGAATATGTCTGCTCCGATATCGTTGAGACCACCGGCGCGCCTATCGCACTTGAGCTCGAGCTTCAGAACAAGCACCCGCTCACCAAGTTTGATACAGCGGTATTCAACTGCTACGCACTCGATGCAAACGGCAAGCGTGTCCCCGATGCTTCTCCCTTTATCAGCTTCGACTCGAACGAGAATACACGCATAATCGGTACCGGCTCGGATATCTCGGATCACACCCCCGTACCGAGTCTCGACCGCAAAATGCGCGCAGGCATCGCTTCGGTCTGCGTAAAGCTTCAGGGCGGCGATAAGCTCAAGCTCTATGCAAAAGCCGAAGGCTTGAAGCCCGCATCCTATATCTGCGAAATAAAATAAAGCTCATACATTTATATAAACCGATAAGTCGGTTAAGTGTCCCAAAAGTTCGAAAAAAATAAATATCAGATCACTTGCGAAGGAGCTCGGTATCAAACCGAGCTCCTTCCTTTTTAATCGGTTCGTTAGCTTCAAAAGCTTTTGCTCTTTCAAAAACCGAGTCACTCGTTTTTTGATTATTCGATATTCATTCCGAATCTTTGGATCACGACAAGGACTTATTACGTTTTGGTACAAAAATATGCACCCCCGAAAGTGTCTGACTTTTGGTGGTGCATATCAACCCTGGGGTATATTTCGAGCTGTGCTTTTGCAATTGCCGAGGTGTTTATTCGATTGTCACCTTGCGTCTGTAGAAATCATCGATCGAGTATTTCGAGATACCCTTGCGCGGATAATAGATGTAGAAATTGCTGCCGATCTCGTTCATGTCATCGGAGCAATCACCGTCGGTCGAGAAGAAGAACGAATAGGGCTGCATTCTGTCGTTGTCATGAGAATCATCAACGAGTATCGGCTCATCGAAATGCTCGCCGTCCTTGGTAAGATACATAACGAGCTTGCCTGCGCTGCCGGTCTGCATAACGAGCATAAAGCGATCGAGGGATCTGCAATATGCACCGCTTCCGTGTGAATCTGGCGCGAAGCCGGGAACTGATGGGAGGATCGGCTCACCGACTCCGGTTATGGGATCGGTATCCCAGACACCGTTTCCGCTGTATTTTTTTACGGTAGGGCACTTGCCCTCGCGGACGGCGGCAATAGTCTCTGAGAGCTTCATGCGTGCGCCGGTGATGCGCTGGACACGATCCTTTGAGTAGTCATTAAAGTAGATGAAGAGATCATCACCCTTTATGAACATGGGAGCTCCGCCCATGTTGCCGAAGCCTCTGCCCTCATCGAGGAAGGTTCCGCCGTTTGCGCCGTTTGAGCAGATATCGCCGAGATATTTCCAGCTGTCGCCGTTGTCATACGAGACCGCCATACCGATAAGGATGGAGTTGTGGAAGAACGGGTCTGTGCGGCTGAGCAGCTCACGGTGAACGAACGCAAAGATCATGCCGTCATCGCACTTATGTGCGCTCCAGAGCCAAAGTCCGGACGGCCAGGTGTCGCAGTAGGTGTTGTAGTTCATCTCGAAGGTCTCATGCTTGCCGAAGATGTTTTCGGGAGTCGAGGTGAGCTTGTGGAAATAGGGCTTTTCACCGAGATCGGTCGTGAGCAGCTTCCAGCTGCCGTCGGGGTTCTTCAGCGTGACGTGAATGCCGTCCAGGGTATATGGCATTTTTTCGTCCGGGCAGATAAGCTCCGCCTCGCCGATGTGGATTCTTTCTTTGATGTTTGCCATTGGTATATCCTCCTTATTTTTAGCTGTACAGCTTATACAGCAAATTCAACTGAAATTTTTATACCGAGCCATTACACGCTGAGCTGCGTGAACACCGTCCACCGCCGCCGAAGTAATGCCTCCGGCATAGCCTGCGCCCTCTCCGCAGGGATAGAGGTTATCGAATACCGAGCCGTCAGAGGTAAGAGCAAGTCCATCCTCGCCGCGCGGAAGCCGCACAGGAGAGGAGGTTCGAGTCTCGACTCCGGTCAAAACAGCATCGGGAACATCAAAGCCCTTCATTTTTCTTCCGAACTGTACAAAGCCCTTTTTGAGCATATCCGAAACGAAGTCGGGGAAAAGCTCATCGAGCGCGGTCGGCTTTACGAATTCACCGCCGCGATAGGTCGGAAGGACTCTCGAAGGCTCTCGAAGCCCTCTGCTCCTTCCCTCCAGAAAATCTCCCAACAGCTCTATCGGCGCGGTGTAATCTCCGCCGCCGGCGATGAAAGCCCGCTTTTCAAGCCCACGCTGAAATTCGATCCCGTCTCTCCAGCCGCCTCCGATATCCTCGGGGAATACCGAAACCGCGATCGCCGAATTGGCGTTTCGACCGTCACGCGCATAGCGGCTCATGCCGTTCGTAACAACTCCTCCAAGCTCACTTGCCGCCGCAACGACCTCTCCGCCCGGACACATACAAAAGCTGTAAACTCCGCGCGCATTATCGCTTACAAGCCCTTCTTGACGCTCTCTGTGTGAGAGAGAATATTCGCCGGGCGGAAGGATCGAACGGTCATATTTATCGGCATCCGCGCCGTAGAGCATACGATCGATGTCGCTTTGCAGATGCTCTACCCGTACTCCAACCGAAAAGGGCTTTGGGATGAGCTCTATCCCACGGCAGTCAAGCATTTCATAGGTGTCACGTGCACTGTGTCCCACCGCGAGGATCACAACGCCCGGAGAAAGCTCGTACTCCGAACCGTTATTTTCAAGCAGGACCGATTCGATACGATTCGAGCCGAGCCTTATATCCTTGAGCTTCGTTTCAAAGCGTATCTCACCGCCGAGCGATTCTATGCGCTTTTTTATGCTGTCAACCACCCCGACCAAGCGATCAGTGCCGACGTGCGGCTTTGCAAGGGTCAGTATCTCGTCAGGCGCACCGAATTCGTGAAAGCGTTCTAAAACATATGTACAGCGCGGATCGTTTATCCGCGTTACCAGCTTGCCGTCCGAAAAGGTTCCGGCTCCGCCCGCTCCGAACTGTATGTTCGACGCTTCGTCAAGCTCTCCGGTCTTGTTGAAATGCTCAACGCTTTTCTGACGCTTTTCAATGTCCGCGCCGCGCTCGATCACTATCGGAGCGTAGCCGTTTTCGGCGAGTAAAAGCGCGGCAAACATACCGCACGGTCCGAAGCCGACGATTAGCGGTCTTCCCTCAAGCGGTATTTTACCGATTTTAAGCTCAAGGCTCTGTCTTTTTACCGCTTCGAAATCGGTCGGCTTGAGCTTCGAGAGCTTTTTTTCGCCGAGCTCGCATTCAACCGAGACCGAATATACAAATTCAAGTCCGTGTCCCGAGCGTCTGCGCGCATCGATCGAGCGTTTGTGAAGCGCAAATTTTGCGTTCGAAAGCTCGGAGCCGCGCAGCCCCAGACGCTTTGCCGCCTCTGTAAATGCCTCCTCGATCGGAACATTTATCGGCAGTCGAAGATTTTTTACGATTATCTGCATGATATTCCTGTCTTTGAGATTTATTTTGTGATCGTCACGCCCATCGTGTACTCACCCAGCTCATAGACGCTTCCCGACAGTGCATCGGACAGCGTAAAGGTGACGGGTACCTCGACCGTTCCCGACGAATTCGTCAGATATCCGAGATCGATATTCGCGGTGACATTGCTTGCGCCGAGCAGCATCAGCTTTGAATATGTTCCGCGGAAGGTAACGGTGATTGAGCTTGACGCAAGCTCGTAATTGAGATCGTTCGGATTGCTTATCGAGAGATTCGTTACGACCAGACTGCGAGTCTCGGTTCCCTTGTGAGTTATCTGAACAGACGCGGTGGAGGTATCGTCTCCGCTCTCTATCCCGTCGGGGAGCTGTATCGTTACGGTCTGAGTGGTGTCGCCGGAGAT
>CAYRKS010000057.1:0-10023 GCA_964424855.1 uncultured Lachnospiraceae bacterium | reverse complement strand
TCATCAAGGAGATGAACGATCTCGAGCGCAACTACGGCGGTATCAAGACCATGGAAAGACTTCCCGACGCGGTCTTCATCGTTGACCCCCGCAAGGAGCACATCGCGGTTCTCGAGGCTAAGAAGCTCGGTATCCCGGTAATCGCTATCGTTGACACCAACTGCGATCCCGACGACGCTGACTACATCATCCCCGGCAACGACGACGCTATCCGCGCTATCAAGCTCATTTCCTCTGTCATCGCAGACGCTATCATCGAAGGCAGACAGGGCGAGCAGGGCTCTGCCGCTGTTGAGGCTGAGGCTGTCGAGGAAGAGACCGAGAACGCATAAGCGGTTCGGATCCCCCGAAATTTTCGAGAAGGAGAAAATATAAAATGGCAAACATTTCCGCAAAGGACGTAGCGGCTCTTCGTGCGAAGACCGGCTGCGGCATGATGGAGTGCAAGAAGGCACTCGTTGAAGCTGAAGGCAATCTCGAAGAGGCTATCAAGGTTCTCCGCGAGAGAGGTCTCCAGGTCGCTGCAAAGAAGGCTGACAGAATCGCCGCTGAGGGCGTTGTCGCCATCAAGGAAGGCGCAAACTGCGCTGCAATGATCGAGGTCAACTCCGAGTCTGACTTCGTTGCAAAGAATGAGAAGTTCAAGGCATTCGTTGACACTCTTCTCGACACCATTCTCGCTGAAAAGCCGGCAGACGTTGACGCTCTCAACGCTTGCAAGCTCGTCGGCTCTGACCTTACTGTCGATGAGGCAGTTAAGGAGCAGACCTTCATCATCGGCGAAAAGCTCAACATCCGCCGCTTCATCATCGTTGACGGCGCGGTTTCGAACTACGTACACGGCGGCGGAAGCATCGGCGTTATCGTTAAGTTTGACCTCGACGGCATCGCTGCTGACAACGCTGCATTTGTTGACTGCGCTCACAATGTTGCACTTCAGTGCGCAGCAATGAACGCTATCTACGCAAACAAGGCAGACGTTCCTCAGTCGGCTCTTGACGAAGAGAAGGAAGTTCTCATGACTCAGATCGCCAACGACGAGAAGAACAAGAACAAGCCGACTCAGATCATTGAGAAGATGGTACAGGGCAAGCTCGGCAAGTACTACGAGAACAACTGCCTCGCAGAGCAGGCTTACGTTAAGGACGATTCGCTTACCGTTCAGAAGTATATCGACTCGGTTGCGAAGGAGCTTGGCGGCAAGATCGCTATCAACAGCTTTGTCCGTTTTGAAAAGGGCGAAGGTATCCAGAAGCGTGAGGACAACCTCGCTGAGGAAGTTGCAAAGCTGACTTCCGGCAACTAAATCAATATCGATCCTGTCATAATTCTATAGACAAACTGTGAATTATGACAGGATTTTTCTGTAAACTCACGCGATTTGTGAACGATATGAAAAAAGTTTGGAATTCGGCGTAAAAATTTGCTAAAAATACTTTACAAATCGGTGATTATGAGTTACAATATTTATATGGGCAAAAATCAATAATTTGAATGGAGGCAAGGTTATGAGCGAAACGATCAAACCAAAATACAAGCGCGTACTTCTCAAGCTTTCCGGCGAGGCACTCGCACCGGCAGACGGAGGACATCAGATTCTCGACTATGAAATGCTCGATCGCATCGCAGCAGTCATGAAACGCTGCGTTGAGATCGGAACACAGGTCTGCATCATCGTCGGCGGCGGGAACATCTGGCGCGGACGGCAGGGCACGAAGATGGATCGCACCCGCGCCGACCACATGGGAATGCTCGCAACGACGATAAATGCGCTCGCGCTTCAGGATTTCTTCGAGCAGAACGGTCTTGATACGCGCGTTATGACCGCTGTTGAGATGAAGCAGTATGCCGAGCCCTACATACGCAACCGCGCCGTCTCGCACCTGGAAAAGGGCAGAGTGGTCATCCTCGGCGGCGGACTCGGTATCCCGTTCATTTCGACTGACACCGCGGCGGCAGTCCGCGCGGCAGAGATCAATGCCGATGTCATCCTGATGGGCAAGAATATCGATGGCGTATACAATGCAGACCCCAAGAAGGATCCGCAGGCTGTACGTTATGACGAAATTTCCTACAAGGAAATCCTCGCGAAGGATCTCAAGGCGATGGATTCGACCGCAGCGTCCTTCGGAAACGAAAACCACATAAAGACCTTCGTTTTCGAGCTCAAGGAACCGGAAAACATTTACAAGGCGATCGTCGGCGAGGTTGACGGCACGATCGTTAAGGATTCGTAAAATATTTTAACAAGGAGTAAATAAAAAATGAAGCTTGATTGCAAAGAATATGAGAATAAAATGAAGAAGTCGATCTCGTCCTACGAGACCGCACTCGCTGACATCCGCGCAGGTCGCGCAAATCCCGGTCTTCTCGACAAGGTAATGGTCGATTACTACGGCTCGCCCACAAAGCTGACCGATATGTCCACCATCAAGGTTTCCGACGCGCGCACCCTCATCATCTCTCCCTACGACGCAACGACCCTCAAAAACATGGAGAAGGCTATCCTTGCCTCCAATCTCGGCATCACTCCTCAGAACGATGGAAAGGTGATCCGCATGACCTTCCCGCAGCTCACCGAGGAGCGTCGTAAAGAGCTCACGAAGCAGGTTTCGAAGATGGGCGATGAGGCTAAGGTCGCTATCAGAAACATCCGCCGCGAGGCTAATGACGCTTCCAAGAAGCTCAAGAAGGACGGCGAAATGACCGAGGACGAGCTTAAGGCATCGGACAAGTCGATCCAGGATCTTACCGACAAGTACGTCAAGAGCATTGACGACATCACTGCGCGTAAGTCCAAGGAGCTCATGGAGATCTGACGAAAAAAATCAGCCGGATTCCTTCGGGGATCCGGCGATACGCATAATTACGGAAAATAATTCTGTATAAATATGCAAAAATGTATATTTATACAGAAAGGAACAAAAAAATGATAGTACACCAGACCGGAGAGGATGTAAAGCCTCTCAGGCACATTGCGTTCATAATGGACGGAAACGGACGTTGGGCGAAAAAGCGCGGTATGCCGCGCGAATACGGTCATTCGATCGGAGTCAAGACCTTTCGTCGGATAGCCGAGTATTGCATACGCGGCGGCATCGATACGGTGACGGTTTATGCCTTTTCCACCGAAAACTGGAAGCGTGAAGTCGATGCGATAATGAAGCTTTTCGGCTCGTATCTTAAGGTGGGTATGGCTGAAATGGCGGAGGACAATGTTCGAATTCGCTTTTTGGGCGATAAATCCGCCTTCACTCCCGATTTGCGTGAGCAGATGAAGGAGCTTGAAGAAGCTTCGAAAATGAATAAATATTCATTAAATATAGCCGCCAATTACGGCGGGCGCGCCGAGCTGGTCAACGCAGTGAACAAGCTGCTTGCGAACGGCGTTTCGGAGGTCGATGAGGACATGATATCTTCGTCGATTTACACAAACGGGCAATCCGACCCCGATCTTATCGTCAGAACCGGCGGTGAGATGAGACTGTCTAACTTTTTGATGTGGCAGTCTGCCTATTCGGAGCTTTACTTTACAGATGTTTTATGGCCTGATCTGTCCGAGAAGGACATCGATCTCGCTGTGGAAAATTATTACAATCGCAAACGCAGATTTGGTGGAGTCTGACCAACTGCAAGCTGCGAAGAAGGAATTTTCGGTCGTTATCACCGAAATGTGGAAAAAATATGAAACAACGCTTGATTACCGCGGTATTCGGATTTGCGGTTTTGATACCTGTTTTGCTTTTTTCGGACACTGTTGTGCTTCCGATCGCGATTGCGTTTTTCTCGGCTCTCGGAGTTTGGGAAATGCTGGGCTGCATCGGTCTTCGCGACCGAGTAAGTGTCCTTGTGCCGTCGCTTCTCGTCTCGGCGGCGATACCCTTCGCCGCACGGTATATAACCGAGAGCGTAGGTAAAATCTCGTACACAATAGCTATATCCGGCGTTATAGTATTTATATATATGTACTATTTGATGTGTGATTCGGTCATTTCCAAGGGAAAACTGTGCATTTTGGATGCGGCACTTGTCTTCCTGACGACGCTTTATATAACGGTCGGATTTACAAGTATAGTACTTTTACGCGACCTTCCGCACGGACATTTGTTGATTTTGCTGGTATTCGTCGGAGCGTGGGTGACTGACGGAGCGGCATATTTCGTCGGTCGTGCGCTCGGAAAGCACAAGCTGATCCCCGATGTCAGTCCGAAAAAGACGATCGAGGGCGCGATAGGCGGAAGCGTTTTCTGTGCGATATCCTTCATAATATTCGGTATTGCTGCGGGAAAAATTACGATTTATTCGGCAAATCTCATAGAGATCACGATCGCGGGATTGGCGATTTCGGTCATTTCACAGTTTGGCGACCTGATCGCTTCGCTGATCAAGCGTCACTATGGGATAAAGGACTACGGAAAGCTTTTCCCCGGACACGGCGGAGTCATGGATAGATTTGACAGCATAATCGCTATCGCGCCGTTCTTACTGATGCTCTGTGCATATCCGGAGATATTCTCGCTCTTCCAATAATGTATTTTTATGCAGAAAATGAATGATAAAAAAATTGTAATACTCGGCTCGACCGGATCTGTCGGACGACAGACGGTCGAAGTCGCCGTCGATCTCGGTGCAAGAGTCCTTGCGCTTGCCGGATCGCGGAGCGTCGAAACTATGGAATCACAGGCACGGCTTTTGAAGCCGGAGCTTTGCGTGATGACCGATGAGAGAGCGGCGAATGACCTGCGAACCAAGCTTTCAGATACGGATGTAAAGGTTTATTCGGCGAAAAGCGCGTTGCTTTCTGCCGCTTCACACGAAGACGCTGATGTTATTTTTAACTCCATTGGTCAAAGCACCGGACTTGAGCCGACGATCGCCGCGTTGAACGCCGGAAAAACGCTTGCGCTGGCGAACAAAGAATCGATAGTTATGGCGGGAGAGCTTGTTATGAAGCTTGCAAATGAAAAAAGTGCAAAAATCATCCCGGTTGACAGCGAGCATTCGGCGATTTTTCAGTGCCTTCAAGGACAGGATCGTGCCGCTGTCAAATCGATATTGCTCACGGCATCGGGCGGACCGTTTTTCGGCAAGAAAAGCTCCGAGCTTGCTTCGATAACTCCCGAGCAGGCACTCGCCCATCCGACATGGAATATGGGCAAAAAGATCACTATCGATTCGTCAACATTGATGAATAAGGGCTTTGAGGTTATTGAGGCTGTACACTTATTTAACATAAAGCCCGAGAATGTTCGCGTTGTGGTTCATCGAGAAAGCATAATCCATTCGATGGTAGAATATGATGACAACGCGGTCATTGCGCAGCTGAGTCTGCCGGATATGCGCCTTTGCGCGCAGTATGCGATGACTTATCCAACGCGCGTTCCGGGACTTATGGGTCGTCTCGACCTTGCAAAGCTTGGAAAATTATCGTTTTTTGAGCCTGATTTTGAAAATTTCCCGCTCCTTCGCATTGCTTACGACTGTGTCAAGCAGGGCGGAACTCTGACTGCGGCACTTAATGCCGCCGACGAGGTGGCGGTTTCGCAGTATCTTGAGGGCTTCATCGGCTTCAATGACATCGCGGCGGTAGTCGAAAAAGCTCTCGAAAAATGTATAAATATACAAAAACCGACATTGGAGGATATCTACGCGGCATCAAAGAAATCAATGCTTGACGCAGCGGCGATCTGCAAAAGCTTGCACTAATGTGAATAGGCGGTGATATTTCTGAACATCTGGTATATTTTACTGACAATATTAACATTGTCGATGCTGATATTGATACACGAGCTCGGACATTTTCTCACGGCACGCGGCTTTGGCGTATCGATACGCGAATTTGCGATAGGAATGGGACCGAAGCTCCTGTCGAAATGCTCCAAAAAAAGCGGTATCGTTTACTCACTGCGTCTGTTTCCGATCGGCGGATTTGTCGCGATGGTCGGCGAGGACGAGGAAAGTGATGACGAAAACGCGCTGAATAATAAGCCTGTATGGCAGAGAATGGTAATTACCGCCGCAGGTGCGGCGATGAATTTGATCCTGGGCTTGATTTTAATGGCTGTGGTGGTCACGATGTCACCGGCGATCGGCGGGACTACGTTGTACAGATTTACTGAAGAAAATTCCGTTACAGAGCAATCGGGGCTTAAAATCGGAGATGAAATTGTTAAAATTGACGGAACAAAGGTTCACATTGCCTCCGAGCTTGCGTATGAAATAATGCGCAACGGAACGGAACCGTTGGAGCTGACGGTAAAGCGCGACGGCGAAATGATTGTGCTGAATGATGTGAAATTTCCGACGATCGTATCCGACGGGATCGAATACGGAATGACCGATTTTGTTGTTCTCGGCGTTGAAAAGAATTTTGTGAATGTGTTAAAACAAACATTTTACCGTTCGGCATCGACTGTAAAAATGATCTGGGAATCGCTGCTGGATCTTGTTACCGGACGTTATGGCTTGAAACAGATGTCGGGTCCGATCGGAGTCACGACTGCGGTTAGCGAAGCTGCATCAACAAGCGCGGTTGATTTCCTGTATTTGGTTGTTGTGATAACGATAAATCTCGGAATTTTCAATCTTTTGCCGCTTCCCGCACTCGATGGAGGACGGCTGCTGTTCCAATTTGTTGAATTGATCCGTCGCAAGCCGGTAAAACCCGAGCTCGAGGGGTATATCCACTTCGCCGGGATATTACTTTTGATGCTTTTGATGGTGGTCGTCTCACTTAATGACATATTGAAATTGTTTGCATGAATATTCGTGCATATACAAACCGAGGTGAATAATTATGCAAGACTTGACAAGAGTCAGCATTAAAATCGGAGATATCGAGATCGGAAACGGCGCGCCGATCCCGGTTCAATCTATGACAAATACCGATACACATGATTTTGAAGCGTGCTATAAACAAATAAAAAAGCTTGAGGATGCGGGATGCGACATAGTGCGTCTCGCGGTTCCCGATATGGATGCGGTTCCGACCATAGAACGATTGAAAAAGAGCGATATCGCGATACCGCTTGTTGCGGACATTCATTTTGATTATCGTATCGCCATCGCCTGCTGTGAAGCGGGTGTCGATAAAATCCGCATAAATCCTGGAAATATCGGCTCCAAAGAGCGTGTTGCCGAGGTCGTGGCAGCTTGCCGTGAGCGTTCTGTCCCGATCCGAATCGGGGTGAACAGCGGTTCACTTGAAAAGGATATTTTACAGAAGTACAATGTGCCGACCGCCGAGGCTCTTGCCGAAAGTGCGATGCGCCATGTGCGGATACTGGAGGATTTGAATTATGACAAAATAGTCATTTCTATAAAATCCTCCGACGTGAAGACCATGATCAACGCCAATCGGATACTGCATAAAAATACTGTATATCCACTGCATATCGGCGTTACCGAGGCGGGCTCGCAGCACATGGGAACGATGAAATCCGCGATCGGAATAGGTTCACTGCTTGCCGACGGAATCGGAGACACGATCCGCGTTTCACTGACCGCTGATCCCGTTTTGGAGGTCGTTGAAGGGCGCGCACTGCTTCGCGCACTCGACATGGACACGAAAAGTAACGTGACAATTGTCTCGTGCCCGACCTGCGGACGCACGAAGATCGATCTGATCGGACTGGTAAGCCGTTTTGAGAGCCAATATCTGCCAAAATTGCATCCGAGCCGCAAGATCAAGGTTGCTTTGATGGGATGTGTGGTAAACGGCCCAGGCGAAGCACGTGAAGCGGATATAGGGATCACCGGCGGAAAGGGCGAAGCTTTGATCTTCAAAAAAGGCGAGATAATCGCAAAAATCCCCGAGGAGCGCGCGCTTGAAGTTCTCTGCGAGGAAATAAATAAGCTGTAAACCTAATATTCATGAATATACGGAGTACAAATTGAATAAATTTGATAAAATATTCGCCAAATATACACAATCCGATTCTGAGCGGCGAATACTTGACGAGGCTGCCAAGGTCACTTCAAAGATCGATCGAGAGCGCAGAATTGTCGAAATTTATACGGAATTCACAAAAATTATCCCCAAGGACAAGCTTTATTCGATCGAAGAAAACATTCGTATGGCATACGATTTACAGCTGGTGCGAATTATGCCGAAATATGCGAAGGAGCTTTTTGATCCGCGCTATATTCCCGAGGTCATGAAGGAATTGAACCGCGTTGGTGCGGTTTCACGCGGATTTTTTAACGAATATGACTATGAGATCGACGATCGTAAGCTTGATATTAAGGTATCCTTCACAAACGGCGGTGTCGAACTGCTGTATTGTGCGAAGACGAATGAAATAATTTCCAACATAATTTTCAGCGAATTCGGGCTTAGATATGAGGTCACACTTTCCGAGGAAATAGGGTTTGTCCCGCAGGATCCGGTCGCGGGACAGCTTGAGCAGCTTGAAAAGATCGCGCGTTCACAGCAAAATCAAATAAATGCGGCTCAGTCGCGCCGCGAGGATACGCCCGAAGTTCAAGTCGAGGAAGACAAATATAAGGATTTTACCCATATTGCTACATTGTCGAATGAACAGCTGAATTACGAAAAAGCTGAAAATGTTTTTCATATAGGCGGCAAATTTTTCGATGTTTCTTCACCCGAAATCCTCATCGGAAACGAATTTGAGATAGTCGATCCGGTGCCGATCCGAACGATCGACGGTCCGAAAAAGAATATCGTAGTTTTGGGCGAGACCTTCGGATTTGAGACGAAGGAGACGCGCCGCGGCGATAAGCTGATCCTGACCTTCGCGATCACCGACAAGGATTCGTCTATTTACATAAAATTGGCGCAGCCGAAGGAGGAACTCGAGCCGTATCTGACGAATATCAAGGACGGAATGACAATTGCTGTTCAAGGTTATTCAAAAATTGACTCTTTTGACCAAGAAGCGGTTCTCATTCCGAACAGTATTGCAAAGATATCACAAAGATATCGCATGGATAATGCTCCCGAAAAGCGCGTCGAGCTGCACTGTCACACGCAAATGTCCTCGATGGACGCGATAATCCCACCAAAGGAGCTTGTGCAGCTTGCACATGATTGGGGGCACAAAGCCGTTGCGATAACCGACCACGGAAACGTGCAGGCGTTTCCGCTTGCGATGGAGGCTGCGGAGAAGCTTGGGATGAAGGTGATCTACGGAATTGAAAATTATTTCGTAGATGATACCGCTCGAGTGCTTTTCGGAGACGATCTTGAAAAATATTTGCAGACCGACTTCGATGCCGAATACTGCGTTTTTGACATAGAAACCACGGGATTGTCGCCTCAAAGCTGTAAAATCACAGAAATCGGAGCGGTAATTTACAAAAACGGCGAAATTATTGATAAATTTAACACTTTCACTGATCCGAAGGTACATATTCCCGAAAACATAACCGAGCTGACCGGGATCACGGATGAAATGGTCGCGGGCTCGCCGGATAATGCCGAAGCGGTCAAGGAATTTTTGAAATTTGCCGGAGATCGAATTTTGGTCGCGCATAATGCGTCGTTTGACACATCGTTTATTCGTAAAGTTGCACAAGATAACGGCTTTGAATTTGCAAATCCTTACATGGACACGGTCGCGCTGTCGCGATATGCGAATCCGGACTTAAAACGTCACAAATTGGACACACTTGCGGAGTATTTCGGGCTGGGCGATTTCAATCACCACCGCGCCTGCGATGACGCGGAGATGCTCGCGCTCATTTTGAAATGCTTGTTTGACAAGGTGAAAACAGAAGGTGCGGGAAATCTTTCGGAGATGCAGCAGCTCATGGCGGAGCGTTCGGATCCGCTGAAGCTGAAATCCTACCATCAGATAATTTTGGTCAAAAATCTCGCCGGAATGAAAAATCTTTACAAAATCATTTCGCAGAGCTACTTGAACTATTATCACCGAATGCCGCGAACCCCCAAGACACTTATAGAAGAACATCGCGAGGGCTTGATAATCGGTTCTGCCTGTGAGGCGGGCGAGCTGTATCAGGCGATACTGTCTAACAATACACAAAATGAAATAGAAG
>CAYRKS010000056.1:0-10155 GCA_964424855.1 uncultured Lachnospiraceae bacterium | reverse complement strand
ACGCCGTAGGAAACACGTCTTACGGTGAAGGTCTCGGAGATGCCGCCGCCGTTCTTTGCGATTACGGTTCCTTCGAACATCTGGATACGCTCACGGGAGCCTTCCTTGATCTTGTTGTGAACACGGATGGTGTCACCGATGTTGATTACAGGTGCGTTTTCCTTGAGCTGCTCATTCGTTAAAGCCTTGATTAAATCCATTTTGGCTTCCTCCTTGAATTAAAATTTATTCAATCGTGGGAAGCATTCGTGCCGAGCTGTGCAGAGGACTGCTTCCGCTATGCACATATCACTGCGCATAACAAATATATTATACCATATTTTTTTGAAAAAAGCAAGGGTAAATCCGATTTTTTTTTCGGGAATTTTCACGATAATTTATTTGCGTCTGATGAATTTTATGTCATTCCGGGAAAAGTTTCCGCTTATGCTTTACTTTTTGCCTGAAATGTGTTAAAATAATACTGTAAGGGGAATAATATGCCCGAGGGTCTGCAAATTGCGTGCGGTACCTTTGGAAAGCCCGTATTTTTCAGTAGGTGAGGTGAGCAAATGGATCGCAACGGCAGAGGCTTCAGAGCCGAGTACACAAATATTCCGGGCAGAGGATCTTCAAATCAGCCCGACAGGCAGCCTAAGCTTCAGCGTCAGGTGTCGAGGACTCAGAATGTTCGTCCGATGAACACGAGCATGAGCCGAGTACCTATGAACGCGAAAAATCCGAGCCTCGATCCGAATCGAAATCCGAACGCTCGAGTCGGATATCCGATGCGAAATGCTCAAATCAAGCTTGAACGTGGACGGGTCAATAATACCCCGCGAGGCTCCATGCCGAAGCAAATGCCGAGAGCGTCAGCTGCTTCGCGAAATATCGTTTCGGAGCGGACTCATACTCATGGGCGAAGGAAGAGCTCGAGGCGGAGAAGCACCGCTGTCCGCGACTTTTTCCTCGGGCTGATGATCGGCTTTGCGGTTTTCGGAACGGCGGCTGTATTTGTTGTCCGCGCATTGACAGAGCTGTTTATTTAGGTGAAACAAAATGAGAATAGATAAATTTCTCTCGGAGATGGCGATATGCAGCCGCTCCGAGGCTGCAAAGGCTGCCCGCTCGGGCGGCATAACGGTTGACGGTGCTGCAGTAAAGCGCGCAGACCTACACATAGACCCCGAGAAGAATGTAATAACCTATCTCGGAAATACGGTGAGCTACAAGAGGTTCACCTACATAATGCTTAATAAGCCGGAGGGCTACATTTCCGCGACCGATGATCCGCGCGAAAAAACGGTTTTGGAGCTGCTTGACGACCGTCACAAAAGGCTGGGTCTCTTTCCGGCGGGAAGGCTCGACAAAAACACTTTCGGGCTTTTGATACTGACAAACGACGGTGAGCTTTGCCATCGGATACTATCGCCGAAGAATCACGTTGCGAAGACCTATTATTTCGAGGCGGAGCGAAAGATAACCGAGGAGGATCGTCTGCGTCTCGAGTCGGGGATAAGGCTTGACGGGGAGCTTACAAAGCCCGCAAGGGTCGAGCTTTGCGATGAACGCTCGGGAAGGATAACCATCACAGAGGGAAAATTTCATCAGATCAAGCGTATGCTCGAGGCGGTATGCAACAAGATAACCTATCTCGAGAGGGTCGAATTTGCGGGGATACCGCTCGACCGCTCGCTTGAGCGCGGAGAGTGGCGTGAGCTCACCGAAAAAGAGGAGGAGCTTTTAAGAAGCCACTGACAGAAAGGCTTTCAGAAAGGAAAACACAGAACCTATGGATATAATCAAAGAGCTTGCCGCGGAGCTTGGTCTTACCGAGGCGCAGGTAAAAGCGACCGTATCACTGATTGACGATGGAAGCACGATACCTTTTATTGCAAGATATCGAAAGGAGGTCACGGGCTCGCTCGACGATGAGCAGCTGAGAAAGCTCTCGGAGCGTCTCAACTATCTGCGTTCGCTCGAGGGGCGGCGCGAGGAGGTCAAAAGACTCATAACCGAGCAGGAGAAGCTGACTCCCGAGATAGCAAAGGCACTTGATGCGGCGAAGATACTTACCGAGATCGAGGACATATATCGTCCCTTCCGCCCGAAACGCCGAACTCGTGCATCGATCGCGCGTGAGCGCGGGCTTGAGCCGCTTGCCGAGGCAATCCTTCGTCAGGACAAGAGCTACAAACCATCGCTCGAAGAGCTTGCCGCCTCGCTGATAAGCTCAGAGAAGGGCGTTGAAACAGCAGAGGACGCATTTGCGGGAGCCTGCGACATAATCGCCGAGAGCATTTCGGATAACGCGGAATATCGCAAGCTGATACGTGCAATAACGACCGAGCAGGGTGAGCTGGTCTCGAAGCAGGCGAAGGATGAGGATTCGGTATACTCGATGTATTACGATTTTCATGAAAAGCTTTCGAAGCTTCCGGGGCACCGTATACTCGCGATAAATCGCGGCGAGAAGGAGGAATTTCTCAAGGTATCGCTCGATATGCCGAACGATATGATCCTCGACCGTCTCTTTGCCGAGGTGCTTAAGAAAAACGACAGTCCTGCGAAGAAGTATGTCAAGGCTGCCGTCACCGACAGCTACGAGCGTCTGATTGCGCCGAGCGTTGAGCGTGAGATACGCTCATCCGCATTTGACGAGGCCTGCGAGGGCGCGATAAAGGTATTCGAGGACAATCTTAAGCATCTTCTCATGCAGCCGCCGCTCAAGGGAAAGACCGCGCTCGGCTATGATCCCGGCTATGCTCACGGCTGTAAGCTGGCAGTAGTGGATCGGACGGGAGCGGTTCTCGACACGGCTGTGATCTATCCCATGAAACCGCAGGAGCGTACCTATGAGGCTAAGCACGTTATAAAGAATTTGATCAAAAATTACAAGGTCGGTGTCATTGCTATAGGAAACGGAACGGCTTCGAAGGAGAGCGAGATATTTATTGCAGGGCTCTTAAAGGAGATCGATGACGATGTCAAATATGCGGTCGTCAGCGAGGCGGGAGCCTCGGTATATTCGGCATCGAAGCTGGCGGCGGAGGAATTTCCCGATTTTGATGTAATGCAGCGCAGTGCGGTATCTATCGCACGAAGGCTTCAGGACCCGCTTGCGGAGCTTGTCAAGATCGATCCGAAGTCGATCGGAGTCGGTCAGTATCAGCACGATATGAAGCCCGCAAGGCTCGACGAAGCACTCGGAGGCGTTGTCGAGGACTGTGTAAACAGCGTCGGAGTTGATGTGAACACGGCATCCTACTCGCTTTTATCCTATGTTGCGGGAATAAATCTGACATCGGCTAAGAACATCGTAAAATATCGCGAGGAGAACGGTGAATTCACCTCGCGCGCGCAGATCAAGAAGGTACCGCGAATCGGTGCGAGAGCCTACGAGCAGTGCGCGGGCTTTCTCCGCGTATCAGGCTCGAACGAGATACTCGACAGCACCGGAGTTCACCCGGAAAGCTATCCTGCGGCAAAGAAGCTCATGCAGCACTTCGGCTACACGGATGATGATGTGAAGCACGGCGGACTTTCGGAGCTTCGCGAAAGGTGTCGCAGTGCCGGTATGAAAAAGCTCTGTGAGGAGCTTGATATCGGAGAGCCGACGCTTATCGACATAATCGGTGAGCTTGAAAAGCCGGGACGAGATGTTCGAGACAGTCTCCCGCCGGTTATACTGCGTGATGATATTCTCGATATTGAAGACCTTAAACCTGATATGATACTTACCGGAACGGTTCGAAATGTTATCGATTTCGGCGCATTCGTCGATATCGGAGTTCATCAGGACGGACTTGTTCACATATCGCAGATATCGAACAAATTCATAAAGCATCCGAGCGAGGTGCTTTCGGTCGGAGATATCGTGAAGGTGAAGGTGCTTTCGGTAGATCTCAATAAGAAGCGTATTTCACTCACGATGAAGCTCTGAGCCGATATTTATTGATACAATGAAATTTTCAAAAAAGCTTTGTGCGCTGATCGTTTCGGTGCTGACGGTCGGACTTTTTGTCGGATATCTTGCCTACGGGAGCGAGCTTTCCTCGCTGGCTTTATCGAAGCTGCCCGTGCTTTCGTTCCTGCATCGAAGGAATGTCTGCGACGGAGAGCTCGAGGTGCATTTCATCGATGTCGGACAGGGCGATTCGATACTTATTCGCTCGGATGAGGCGATACTGCTGATAGATGCCGGGACAGCTTCCTCCAAATATGAGCTTGAAGCCTATCTGCGCTCATATGGTATAAATCGGATCGACTGTCTTATACTGACGCATCCGCACTCCGACCACATCGGCGGAGCGGCGCAGATAATCTCGAGCTTCAAGATCGGAAGTATTTTGACCGGAATATACGATACCGATTCGCGCTATCAGGATGAAATGCTCGAGGCGGCAGAGGAAAATGGGATAGAGACGGTCGAGCCGATCCTCGGCGCGGATTACAGCGTCGGTGACATTAGCTTCAAGGTGCTTTCGCCCGATATCGGAGTGGCATATTCCGAGATGAACAACAACAGCATTGCGATACGCCTGAGCTGGGGCGATACCGAATTTTTGTTCACGGGAGATGCCGAAGCGATGGCTGAGAGGGATATTCTCGAGGAGTTTTACGATGAGCTTGAGAGTGATGTTCTTAAGCTCGGACATCACGGCTCAAGCACCTCGACATCGGAAGATTTTCTTGAGGCGGTAGATCCTGAATGGGTCGTTATTTCCTGCGGGAAAGACAATGAATACGGTCATCCGCATTACGAAACACTGAGACGGCTCGAGGACTTTGGAATATCCGACGATCACATTTTGAGAACCGACAAGCTCGGCTCGATAATCTTGATCTCGGACGGAGAAACTGTAAGCCTTTTCGGTGATATCGCTGAAGAGCGTCCGGCGGCATGAATTTATAATAAAAATCAGACCTGTGCGGTTTTGCACAGGTCTGTTGATTTTTCGGCGGATCATCCGATCAGAAATTGAAGGTGAGCGTATCGAAGAAGGTCATTTTGATGTAGGAAAGATATTCGCGCACCATGCTCACAAAATACAGCGCGAAATTCGGCGAGGGAGCGGCGCAGACCTCAAGCTCCTGCCAATAGCGTTTCGAAAGAGCCTCGATACGCGGCAGGTGAAAGGCGGTAGAAACTCCGATCATTCGATCGTATTCTATACCGAGCTCTTCGACCAAAGCCTTGGTAAGGCGGACATTTTCGCTCGTGGAATGCGAATTCGGCTCCTCGATTATCCTTTCGGGGGCTATTCCGTGCTCGGTCAGATACTGCTTCATTGCGATCGCCTCGGGCATCGGCTCACTGCCCCCTTGACCGCCGCTTACGACGCAGATCGAATCGGGAAGTGCGTTCATGAGCTTTATCGTCTCATTGAGACGGAGTGCGAGGGTTTGGCTCGGACCGTAGTCATAGGTTCGGCAGCCGAAGACGATGATAAGTGTGTTTTCGCCGGTATCGCCCAGCTCTGAGGCGGTGACTGCATAGCCGTCGGCGTTTTTTGAGGCATCGAAGCCGATATAGCACCAAAAGCCGATCAGTGTTGCGAGATATAAGCAGAGCAGCGAGGTGAATATGATTTTGAGCGGCAAAAAAGCCCTTTGGAGAAGCTTTCCGAGCTTTTCGCGAAGGATGACGGGGATAGTTACGACCGAGATGACGAATACCGCAAGCAGCGACATTATCCGCGAGTCAAAGCCGCAAAGGCAGAGCAGCAGATATATGAGATAATACAGGTCTACCGCACCGACCGCAAAAAGCGTCAGGCGGTCGAGATTTTTTTCAGTCTTCAACATTTCAGTTCCTTTCACATGGACTGCGGCTCTTAATATGCTCAGCCCTCCAAAAGCTTATTAAGGAATGGCGAGACTCCGAGCTCGGAGCAGAGGTTCTTATATTCGTTAAGCTCGCGCGAACGTGCTTCACCGCTCTTTTTGGGGTCGAGGATAGCTCGGAGCATGAGATTTTTCGGGGTCTCATCGGGGTCGATCAGCTCAAGTGTGGTCACATCGTAGCCGCATGAGGAAAGCCGCTTTGCGCGCAGAGCATCGGTGAGGGTATCGCAGAGCTTTTGCTTCAGCATTGGGCTTTGAAGTATGAAATCGAGACTGTCACGCAAAGGGGCATTTTCGGCTTTTACCGAGAGCTGCTTCGACATTTCGTGGTGGCAGCAGGGGGTTGAGAGGATTATCCCGGCGTTCCACTTTATCGCGTTTGCGAGGACTATATCGGTCGCGATATCGCAGGCATGGAGAGAGATGACCATATCGGGACGCTCGGGCGGGATGTATTCGTTTATGTTTCCCGAGACGAATTTGAGCTCGGTGAAGCCCTGACGCTCTGCCGCCTTATTGCAGTATTCGATGACATCTGCCTTGAGATCGACACCGCGCATATGTATCTCGCGCTTTTTTATTGCGGTGAAATAATAGTATACCGCGAAGGTGAGATAGCTTTTTCCGCAGCAGAGATCGTATATCACTGCGGGACGATCGGTCGGCAGCTTGTCTTCGACATCTCGGACGATTTCAAGAAAGCGGTTGATCTGGCGGAATTTTGCCTGCTTTTTGTCGTGTATGCGTCCGTTTTTGTCGGCGAGTCCCAGCTCATATAAAAATCCGACATCGCGCGAGGGGTCGATTATATATTTTTTCTCGCCGTTATGCGGCTTGACCTCGGCGCGCTCGGCGGTGTCCGAGAGCTTTCCCGAGATGTGTATCGAATCGGATTTTGAGCGTCTGATCTCGAGGTCTCCGGCGGTCGTGAAGACATTTATCTGGCGAAAGCCCTCGAGCGCGTTTTTTTCGAGTATTTCGGGCGAATATTTGGTGTTTTTTCTTATCGCCTTGTTATCGCTTCCGAACATTTCGAGCGAAAGCATTATCTCGCCGTCAGCCCTTGAAAAGGGAGCTATGACGAGCTTTATGACCGATTTGTCGGTCGGCTTTGAAAAGACCGCTTTTTTCAAAATCCTGCGGTCGAGTATTTCGGAAAATAGTGATGAGAGTTCGTTTTTCATGATGTATATCCTTTGAGTCGGTGAGCTGTAAGCTCACGAAGATTTATATAATCCTATTATACCATAAGCCGAGCGATTTGTAAAACGGATTTTGTAAATTTTTCGGATGCAGTCATGTTTACAAAAAAAGCTTTAATTTTTTTACGAGGTGTGGTATAATCAAAGCTGATATATTTTTGCTCGGAGGAAATTTCATGTCAATAAAGGGCTTTATCAGGGCTGTCGGCAAGGCGGCGTTTTATCTTATTATATATTTTATCTGGCAGGTCATCGTTGTGAACTGGGTATCGATCGGCGCGACCTTTGCGATCTCGTCACAATACGGTTCGGTAGAGGATCAGAGTGAATATCTCGCTATGCTCGATGAAATAACCGCGCGGGTCTACGATCTCATTGACGCATATTCACTGCACATAACACTTGCGGCGGGAGTGCTTACGATCTTGAGCTTCATAATCATCTTCAAATTCAGAAGAAAAAAGCCGCTTGCCGAAATGGGCTTTTCGCGGATAAAGCTCTCTCAGGTGCCGATACTCATACTTTTCGGTATCGCGCTCAATATGTTCATATCCGTACTGCTCAGCTTTATTCCTTTTCCCGCGAGCTGGGTCGATTCCTACAATGCGACGACCGATATAATCCTGGAATCGAGCTTTCTTATAACTGCGGTGACGACTCTCATTTGTGCGCCGCTGGTCGAGGAGATAACCTTTCGCGGACTCGTATATTCGCGGCTTTGCAAGGGTATGCCGATGCTTGCGGCAATGCTGATATCCTCGTGGCTGTTCGGCGTGGTACACGGGAACATGATACAGATGCTCTACGCCTCGCTGATCGGGTTCATCATCTGCTATATAAGAGTCAAGTACGAATCGCTGACCGCCTGCGTACTGGTGCATTTCGGATTCAATCTCTTTTCGTTCTTCGCCGAATGGTTCGGAGAAAGCGATGCGCTTGTAATAATGCTGATCGGCGCGGTGGTTTCGATCGGACTGTTTATCTATATCTCAAAAACAAACGATCGCAAAATCGAATTTGCGATGACGGAGGCTTCAAATGAATAAGCACACCTTATATCTTGATCATTCGGCGGAGAGCTGGGAGCTTGGAACGCCTATCGGAAACGGCTTTATGGGGGCGATGCTCTTTTGCGATGCGGCGCACGAAAGAATACAGCTCTCGCACGAGCGGATATGGAGCGGGAAAAAGCTCGATACCGATATCCCGGATTTTCGAGATCGGCTCGACAAGCTGCGCGAGATACTTATTACCGATCCTTCGGCGGCGGACGATGCCGCAAAAGCTCTGCTCGACGGTGCGTTTTTCCGCGTCGGCTCACAGGAGACCGCAGGAGATGTTTTGTTCGATATCACGAGCTGCGGAGAAGTGACCGAGTATCGCCGAGAGCTTGATTTACTTAGAGGTATCAGTCGAGTGACTTTCCACAGCTCGGGGGAAAATCATCTTCGCGAGAGCTTTGCGTCCTATCCCGACCGTGTGATCTGCATGAGACATGAGGGAAGCCATTCGGCGGTGATCTCGTATCAGCGCAGAAAAAGCAGTGCGAGCATCAATTGGAGCAAGCACACAAGCTCGGTTTCCGAGGGCGAGGAGCGGCTTTACGGTATCGACAGCCTTACTGCCGATAAGGATATGATCACGGTCAAGGGACATCCCGCAAGATACGGTGTGCAGTTTACCGTAAAGCTCAGAATAAAGACCGATGGTGAGCTCCGCTCGGACGGTGAGCGGATATTCATCGATAACGCCGCACGAACAGAGCTTTTCACGGTGATCGGAGTCGGCGAAGAGCCGATCCTTCCCGAGCTCGACTATGAGCTGCTGAAAAAACGCTCGGTCGAGGATTTCGAAGGGCTGATGAGACGCGCCGAGATAGCTTTCGGCGAAGAGCCGACGGAGCTTTCGGAAATGTCGGTAGATAAGCGTCTCGAGCGTTTGCGCTCGGATGAAGCTGCGGTCGATCCCGGACTCACCGCTTTGTATTTCGATTTCGGGCGATATCTGCTCGTTTCGTCGAGCCGTCCCGGAAGTCTCCCCGCAAATCTTCAGGGCGTTTGGAACACCTACACCGAGGCACCGTGGAATTCGGATTATCACACGAACATAAATCTCCAGATGAATTACTGGCACGCCGAAAGCGCGAATCTTTCGGAATGCGCTGAGCCGCTTTTCGGCTATGTGAACGGATATCTGCTTGATAGCGGGCGACGGACCGCGCGGGTGAATTATAAATGCCGCGGAACGGTCGTTCATCATCTTTCGGACATTTACGGCTTCACTGCGGCGGCAGACGGAGTATGGGGGCTTTGGCAGCTCGGAGGCGCATGGCTCTGCTATTCGATGTGGGAGCATTATCTTTACACGGGCGACAAGACCTTTCTCAAGGATACCGCATATGAATTCATACACGATTCGGTGAGATTTTTCCTTGACTATATGTTTGAGCTTGACGGCTGTCTCATGACCGGTCCTTCGACCTCGCCCGAGAACAAATATATTTACAACGGCAAAAAAGTAGATCTTTGCCTTTCGCCGACGATGGATATTGAGGTGATCGGCGGACTTTTGAAGCTTTACATAAGCACGGAGGAGCTGCTTTCGCTCGACTCCGAGCAGGAAGCCGAGGCAAGAGCGGCACTTTCGAAGCTTCCGCCGCTTAAGATCGGAAAGCACGGTCAGCTGATGGAGTGGTTTGAGGACTTTGATGAAGCCGAACCCGGACATCGGCACGTTTCGCATCTGTTCGCGCTTTATCCCGACTGCGCGATAAACAAGGACACGCCCGAGCTTTTTGCCGCTGCCAAAAGGTCGCTGGAGCGTCGGCTCTCAAACGGCGGAGGTCACACCGGCTGGTCGTGTGCGTGGTTGATCGCGTTGTTTGCAAGGCTTTCGGACGGTGACGGTGCGGCAAATATGCTTAGAAAGCTTTTCACCGCCTCGACGCTCGAAAACCTTTTGGACACGCATCCGCCGTTTCAGATCGACGGAAACTTCGGTGCGTCTGCGGCGGTCGTCGAAATGCTGCTCGCTTCGCACTCGGGAAGGATCGAGCTTCTTCCCGCCTGCACTCGGGAATATTCGAACGGAAGCTTCAGAGGGCTTAAGATCAGAGGCGGCGGTGAGG
>CAYRKS010000055.1:0-10411 GCA_964424855.1 uncultured Lachnospiraceae bacterium | reverse complement strand
CGCGTCTGCCAATTCCGCCACTCTCGCATATTTTGTTCTGTCCTGAGGAGCTTACCTTGTGTTCCTCTCAACGTATAATATTATACCACATTTCAAAGGATTTGTCAAGGGTTTTTTGAAAATTTCTCAAAAAAATTTTTTCGCTATTTTGCGGCACTCGGCGGCGGTGCATGAGGCAGCGAAGCACAGCTTCCCTCGCTTGCCTGCGGCGACACTTCAAAGAAGCCCGAAAGCAACGAGAGCAAAAACACAAACAAAAAAAGCCGCGCGGCGCGGCTTTTTTGTTTGCTCGAGTTGATGCCCCCTTCGCTTCTCGGCTCGGATCGAAGCTGTTTTTTATATCGGATCGTCAAAAAGGGTCGAATTTCGCTCTTGACTTTTTTGTGAAAACATGATATACTATACTCACACGCCTCAACCGTTCGGATTATCAACTATCCCCGCGAACAGCACTGCGCCTTTGTATTCTACCGTGTAGAGGAAGGGGCGATCCATTCGCATATCCGCGGTATCGACCGGCATTGCGGCTCCGCAGTAGATTATCTCGGTGTACGCCGCCGCCGAAACTCCCTTCTCATCGACCGAGATCGTCGTCTCCTGTCGAATATCCGAGACGGTCATCGGCGTGAAATCGGTGATGTTCTTCGCCATTCCCGAGTCGTACTCGAAGATACCTCCGACTCCCAGCTCGGTAAGAAGCTCCTTGAAGCTCATTTTACAGTCGAAATCGAATTTCGGGAAATACCAGTTTATGTTGCCCGACTTGCCTTCGCCGCCCTCGAGCAGCTCGGTCAGTCCCCGCTCCTTCAAAAGCTCACGGATATCGACCCCCTCATCTGGAAGAACGATCGTCATGCTTCCGCCGTCCTTGAGACCGAGCGAGGCGGTCGTATAGTCTTCGCCGCGTCGGAAGCCGCCGTTGTCATTGCGCTGCATAAATTCCGCCGACACGTCGCCCGACGGAGCGTGGAAGATTCCCTTCTCGTTGCGCGATTTTTGGAATTTATCCGTCCACTGCGCGTTGAAATATACCGTGTTCAGTATCGATATCATATGCTCTTCGCAGTTATGCTCTTCGTCCTCCTCAAGCTCGGGCGCGAGAAGTCCCTTGGTCTGCTTCTTGATCCATTTCGACATCTCGGAGCCGTCGAGCGATTCGAAGCACTCGGCGTAGAGCCTTTCGGCGGCGAGCCTTGCGAAATCCGCTTTTATCCCCACCGACGACCAGATAGAATTCGCAATGCTTATCTCGGTGTTTTCGCCGTCAAGGTTCGTGAGGTGCATGAGCCTTTGGCACTGATCGGCAAGGGCTTCGTTTTCGTCGGTCGGGACATCGATCACGACCGTCTCGCCGTACTTCTCATAGGTTCGGCTGACTCCCGCGAAGGAATCGATCCCGAGCAGCTCGACCAATCCCGCGTCATCCGCGCCGCCGAGCTTTGCCAGCGACAGTGCGAGATAGAGCGAGATCGGCGAATAGTTCACGTTTCCATCATTATTATACAACAGTGCGGAGGTCTTCTCGTTGAAGTCGGTGAGAGCGTTCGAAAACTCCTCCGAAACGGCGTTTGAATTGAGAAATTCCCGGTCGATCCCATCCGAGCTCGGTGTAGGCTGAGCCTTCAGCTCGATGATCGGCTGCAAGCCGCAGGCGGTCGAGCTTATCGCGGTAGCGATCAGTGCGGTGAGGGCGATGATTTTCAGTCTCTGCTTTTTCATGATTTCAGTTCCTTTCCGCTCGATTTCGAGCCTTCGGATAGTGATTTTGCGAAGAGCTCGCTCTGTGAGCGACTTTGCCGAGAGCGATCTTTGCGCTCGGTTCGTGTCCCTTCATACATAAAGACGCGGAGATAACGGAAATATTTCCGAAAAAAATATTTTTTCGAAAGGAAGACAAAAATGTTATCCTACAAGGTCAAAAACCTCTTCACCCCTCCGACTCTCGGTGAGCTTCGCTTTGATGGAAGCATTTCCGAGCAGTACGAGAAATTTTTCGACGAGCGCGTGCGCTCCGACTTCGCGCGAACCGATATTCTCGCCGAAGCCGAGGAGCAATTTTCGAAGCGGAACGACGATGAAACGGTCGTCGGCTACTGGCGCGGCGAATTCTGGGGAAAGTGGATAATCTCCGCCTGCCGCGTTGCGCGCTATGAGAAGGACAAAAAGCTCGTTGAGACGATCCGCGAGTCGGCACTGCGCGTCATTGCGACCGCCGATGAGGACGGCTATATCGGCACCTATCGCGACAAAACAAATGTACTCGCGCCCTCTCCCGAGCTCACCCGTCCGGTGGTCGGCTGGAGCTGCAATTGGAACTGGAACCTCTGGTGCAGAAAATACACACTCTGGGCTCTCCTCGAAAGCTTTGAGCTGACAAATGACGAGCGGATATTCGAGGCGGCGAAGAAATTTGCCGATCAGTACCTTGAAATGCTCGAGCGTCTCGGAATTCGTCCGGGAGAAGCCGGCACCTTCAACGGACTTCCCGCCTGCTCGATAATGAAGCCGATGCTGATCCTCTACCGTCTGAGCGGGGACGAAAAATATCTGCGCTTCTCGCTCAATATCGCCGACAGCTGGGAGCGTCCCGACGGGCATATACCGAATCTCATCTCGAACGCACTCGCGATGAAGCCGATACACACATGGTATCCCGAATCGCAGAGCTGGGCGAAGGCATACGAGATGATGTCCTGCCTTGACGGACTTTTGGAGCTTTACCGCATAACGGGGGTCGAGAAATACCTCACGGCAGTGAAAAATATGTATCTGCTTCTGAAGGAGCATGAAGAGAATCAGGTATTTTCGGTCGGCTTCAACGACATTTTCGCGAACGCGGCGAAATATCCGAACTCGATCTCCGAGCCCTGCGATGTCATCCACTGGATGCGGCTCTGCTATGAGCTTTTCTGCCTGACGGGAGATGCACGTTATGCCGACAGCTTCGAGGCGGCGTTTTACAATCCTCTGCTCGCCGGTGCCAATTCCGACGGAAAATGGGGCGCACGCGGTGTCAGAACGAGCGGAGAGCATATGTTCGCGCACGGTCAGGTCGAGATGAAGCACCATCACTGCTGTGTTGACAATCTGCCGCGCGGATTTTTGAACGCGGTCGATTTCGCGGCGATGCTCAAGGGAGATTCGATAGTGATAAATCTCTACCACGAATTTTCGGGAAAGCTCGGAGACAACACGATAAGAGTCTCGGGCGATTATTTCGGCTCGGGAAGGGTCAAGGTCGAGATCGATGCGGTGTCGGCAAGGCGGGTACAGCTCCGCTATCCCCATTGGAGCATGAAGCTGCGCTTAAACGGAATGGCGAGCGAGGCTCGGTGCCTGATCGACGGCAAGCGGGTCGATGGCATCGGCATCTACAGTGAGCATCATCTCGAGAGCGGCAAGAACACCTTCGAGCTGGAGTTCGACATGACTTCGCGGCTCATAAGCTTTGACGGAGAGCTCGAGCATTTCCCGAAGGCGGATTTTCGCATCGCACGCTATCTCGGCGCGGAGCTTGACGAGAGCGAGATGTTCTTCGACAACCGCGTAAAGCTTCTTCGCGGTCCTCTGCTCCTCTGCCGTAGCAAGCGTGTCGGATGCAGTGAGGAAGAGATGTTCGAGCAAAAATCCATATACGGCAAAAGGGTCGCCTGCGAGGTCGAGCCGATAGCGTCCGACAAGGTACGCGCGGCGTTCAAGGTTAAGCTCTCGGACAGCTCGGGAGTCTTGCTCGAGACGAAAATGTGCGACTATGCGAGCGGAACGAACTGCGAGGGCGATCCCAAGCTCTTTTCGATCTGGCTCTGAGATAAAGCAAGGCGGTGGGACTTAAGACTCAAGTCCCACCGCTTAATATTATTCCCTCTCGTTTTTATTTTCTGAAGCGGAGCGAGACCTTGCCGCTCGGCTGCTCGATGACGAGACTCATATAGCGTATATAGGTATTATAGAACTGATTTTCCTCCGCCTCGGTCATTGTGACGCGGGTGTTGTGATATACCTCCTTGAGCATATCGTTGACGTTCCACGAGCTGAGCGGGTTTCGGTCGAGGTAGGCGCGTATCTCGCGAAGCAGTGCCTCGATCTTGATATCGTTCGAATTTCCGGTGCAGAAATCGTCGATATAGCAGTAGAATATCTCGCGGCTCTCGAGGGCGTTTTTGATGTCGGGTCCGCACTTGCTCCACTCGAGCATTACGAGGAAATTAGCCTCGGGCAGATCCTCGATGAGAGCCCAATAATCCGAGTCGCTGGCGGCGATTATAAACGAATCGACGAGATTTGCGTAAAATTCGCGGAAGACACCGTTCGAGAGCTTCATATCGACGAGCGATTTTGAATCCTTGACGCGCTCGGTCATGATATGATCGACGGCGATGCCCTTTGCGTGCTTTTCGAATATCGTCCAGGCGGTCGAGGCGTGGACATCATTAAAGAGAATTATCTTTGAAATTTTTGAAATATGCTCCTCGGCGAGGTTCTGGAGGGTCGCGATCAGCTTATAGGGGTCGGAATTTTCGCAGTCAACGACCAGAACGACCTTTTTGCTCTCATTTATGAAATCATATATGCTCTTTTTTACTCCCTCTCCCGCATCGGTGACGCGCGAGATATCCTCGAAGAGATTTCCGTTTTGACGGTAGAGGAGGGACAGAAATTTTTTGTCATTAAATAGGATATTGCCGTTGTCGCCCGGAGTCCAGTTTATATACATTTGATAGGGATAGCTCTCTTTTTTCGAATAAAACAGCTCGGCTGCCGCCTTTGTTCCCTGCACCGACAGACCGTTCGGCATTATGAAAAGCTCGCGGATATACTGCCAATCGACCCAGATCGGAAAAAGCTCGCGGCAGTTGTTTATTCGGTCGCAGATATAGCGGTTTATCTCGATTATGTAATCAACGGGGAGAGTATTTTTCTTTTTGATTATCGAGATGCCCTCGGAGGCGAGGTAATTCAGCGCGTCGAGCGGGATGAGCTCGCCGAGAGTTTGAAGTGTTTTGAACTCATGGCGCATTTTCTCGTTGATCTTGCCGAAATTTCGTTCGATGTCGCAGCGCAGACGGCAAAGCTCGCGGATTATCTTATAATTTTTATTTTTGTCAAGCTCCTCATAGTATTTGAGCTGCGGAGGCTCATGCTCATTTTCAAAGATAGATTTGCGAACTCCGATGAGATATGCGACATAAGATACGATTATCCTCGTGCTGTGCTTATAGCTGCCTATGTCGAGGATGGGATCGAGCTCTTCTTCGTTTTCGGGAGTCACGGCTTTTGGTTGCGTTGTGAATTGATCATCCATAAAAATACCACCTTTCTGTTTGTATCAATTATAAGTATAGCACAATTTTGTGAACTTTTTGAGGTGTATTTATGATTTTTATAGAAATCTTTTCGCAAATAATGCGCAAATTTAACAGGAAGCTCCAAAAACATCGCAGGCAAACCGAAAATCCGTCCCGTTTGATAAATTAAACGCCGTCGAAGCCCTCGGAGAGTCTTTTCAGAGCCGCGCCCTCGATGCGGCTGACATACGATCTCGAGATGCCGAGGCGTTCGGCGGTCTCACGCTGAGTCAGCGGCTTATCCCCGTTAAGTCCGTAGCGCAGGATCATTATTTTCCGCGCACGCGGCTCGAGCTGTCTTATCAGCGCGGCGGCACGCTCGGAGCGCAGACGGAGAAAGATATCGTCGGCGATCGTGTCCTCGACGGCTATCACATCGCCCCAGGTCAGCGGGTCGCCATCCTTGTCGATGTCGATCGTCTCGGAGAGCGAGACCTCGCGGGTCAGCTTCTTTTGAGAGCGGTAATACATTAAAAGCTCGTTCGTCACGCACTTTCCCGCGAAGGTCGCGAAGCGTATGCCGAGCCTGTGGTCGAAGGAATCGACCGCCTTTATCAGCCCGATCGTTCCGATCGAGATGAGATCGTCCTGATCCTGTGGGGTGGAGTATTTTTTGACTATGTGCGCGACAAGGCGAAGATTGTGTTCGATCAGCTCGGCGCGGGCGTTCTCGTCGCCCTTCTCCTTGAAAAGTCGAAAGCATTCGCGCTCACGCTCGGGCGAAAGCGCGGACGGGAAGGAGCCGACTCGACCTCCCGAGCCGCTCACGCGAAGCACGAGAAACAAAAGCCGCGAAAAAATCGTAAGCTCTGACATATTATCATCTCCAATCGGAATGATTTTATGCAAAGCGTAGGCTTTTGAGAACCGCCGAGGTCTTGTGTCTTCAGCAGACTCTGAGGACTCCGGTCGGGGTCTTTACATCGGCGAGAAGCTTTCGGGTGCGCTCGTCGATATTTTTTCCGACAACAAGGATCATATCGGCGTTTTCGAGTATGTAATCCTCCGAAAAGCTCTCGGGGACAAAGCATTCGGCGGCGGGATCATCGGGATCAAAAAGCGTCGGCGTGACCAGCTCGGTACACTGCCCTATCACCCTGTAATATCGGTCGTGCAGCTCGGGGTGCCACCTTGCCGCCTGATCCTCGCAGATCGGAACGCCGGTCAGCTTTATCGGACAGCCGGTGCGGATCATCGCGGCGCACGCCTCCGCCGCCCACAGCTCGACCCCCTGCGAGAGCGAGGTTATGAACTCCTCGCAGCCGCCGCTGATTATTTCGAGGATGGAATTGACGATGACCGCCTTCGTTCGGACGGCGTGGGGGTGAAGCTCATCAAAGCCGAAGTCGAACTCGTTCGGAGTCGAGCCGACTATCGCGCAGGTTTTTATAAGTCCCATTGCATATATCTTCCTTTGCATAATATATTCGGTCGGCAGAGTCTTTCTCCGACCGAATATATTATAGCACAAGCGGCGCGAGGATCGTGTCGGATTTTGGAGGGTCGGTGAGAAAATTTCTCGAAACGGCGGGGCGATTGGCAGAATATGGCATTATATGGATAAAAAATAAATCCAACCGATCATTGGTTGGATTTATTTTTTCATTGTGCGAAATATTACATCACATTGCAGTTATTCAATTGTTCTTTAATTGACATAGCAATTTCATATGCAAGATTTACCGGAACAGCATTGCCTATCATCTTATATGCGTCATCAACCTTATCGTAAATGAATCGAAAATCGTCCGGAAAGCCCTGAATTCGAGCAATCTCACGAACAGTCATTCGTCGATATAAATGCTCACTGCCCGGTTCAAAGCAAAACTTATTAAGATCAAGCTTTACCATTTTGGGAGCTTGCGGATGAAGCTGACATTGTCTGCCTGACGCTTGTACTGTGAAGGCTTGCTCATCCCAGCCTTTTACCCTGTTTCTGCTCATGAATATTGTCGAATATGAGCCGGTAAAATATTCATTATTATTTACCGCATTATTGTTTGCATAATTTTTGGTAGCAGCCGGAACCGCTGTATCCTTCAGATCCCAAATAATGTCGCGGAGCGTTATCTTTTTCTTGTCATCCTTAGTACTTCCGATCGGAAAGACAAAGTCGATATCAATATCATTACGCCAACCTATGTAAAAGACTCGCTTGCGTTCCTCGGCAACACCATAATCCTTGGCATTTACCATTGTCACCGAAACATTGTAACCGCATTTTTCAAACATTGAAATAATATTTTTTACTGCCGCATCATGTCTGCTCGCCAACATACCCGGGACATTTTCAGCTAAGAAAAATTTCGGCTTGAGATGATTCAAAATCCTTATATAATCATAAAACAATTTTCCTCTATCATCATCAATCCCTCTTAAGCTGCCGGCTTCGGACCATGATTGACATGGCGGACCTCCAATAATACCATCTATATCAGACGGAAATTCATTAGCATCTACATTTCGGATATCTCCCTCGATCAGCTTAGTTGCGGGATGATTAGCCTTGAATGTTGCAAAAATCGATTTATCAAATTCATTGGCCACCGGAATTTCAAATCCGGCTTTTTCAAACCCAAGATCAAGACCACCGCATCCGGAAAAAAGACTTATCACCTTCACTGTTATGTCACTCCTTACCTGTCAGTATATAATCAACTGTATACCTGAATATTTTTCAAAAATCAAACCATTAGCTTATAAGCTGTATGTAATAAGCCTTGCCGGAACAAGCTTTGCCGGATTATCGGGATTTTTGATTTTGATCGGCTTTATAGAAAATCCCTCGATATCTAACGAAGTGATCAGTTCTGTGTTTTCAATGGCATTCCATTTTTCGTCATTGATTATGCACATGAAATTAAATTTTTTATTCATATTTCTTTGATATACATAATCAAAGACATTCCATGGATTTTCTATTCCCCACATTCCTCTGATTCTCATATATGTTATTCCGAGAGGGTCAACCCGATTTATGCGACCAAGCTCTTTTGTTTCCGCAAATTCTACGCCCGAAATCGATTCCACACCGGATTTTATGGTGCTTTTGATTCTGTTATAGCATTCATCATCCGCACAATAATCCGCACCATAGACCATGGCTAAATGTCTCAGCTCTTTTCCGTCAACAACCCCAACAACATATATCATATCCTTTTCACACCAATTCTCCGCATTCTTGCAGGCAGTGGATATCATGGTACTGTTGCTTTTCAATGTTTGCTTCGGGTAACTCGAATTGAGTGCAAGCGATGAATTACCACTTTCGATTTTCTTAACCTCTATCGCAGCTCCACCGCGAATTATAGCATCCGGGGGATTACTGTTATTGCCAAGATAAGAAAAAACCTCACTCAATTTCTCGATACGTTCAGTCTCAGTCATATTAAATGTACTTGCGAACAGATCCTTAACATATTCCTCAAGAGCATCACCTACATTATTGGCTCGATTTTTTCCTTGGTAATATGAACTGATCTCTACTACAGGATTTGTCACAAGATTATATATTGCGTTTATAATATTTATTTCCATAATATTTGAATCCTTTACAGCAGACAACAATTAAAGTATAAAAGTAAGCTACAATAAAGATTATACCTCACAAAAAATATTTTTTCAAGTAGTTCAAACAAACATTTACAAATTAGTTTCAAACAAAACGCCCACCCGAATAACCGGGTGGGGAAAATATCAAAACTCCAGCATAGTTTCCATATTATAGAATCCGGGGGCTTTGTCCCGCATATATCTTGCGGCGCGGATAGCTCCCTGCGCGAAGACCTCGCGCGAGGCGGCAGAGTGAGAGATCGTGACGGTCTCATCGGTGCCGGCGAAGATGACCTCATGCTCGCCGACTATCGTTCCGCCGCGGATCGAGTGGATACCGATCTCGTTCTTTGCACGCGGTGCGCGCTTGGACTGACGCTCATAGACATACTCGGGCTCGTAATCGACCGTGTTCGAAATCGCATCGGCGATCATGAGCGCGGTACCGCTCGGAGCATCGAGCTTTTTGTTGTGGTGCTTTTCGATGATCTCGATGTCGAAATCGTCTCCGAGCATCGCCGCCGCCTTCTTGGCGAGAGCGATTATGAGATTTATTCCGACCGACATATTCCGCGAATAGAACACGGGGATAAATTTCGCGGCGGCGTGAATCGCCTCGGTCTCCTCGGGAGTGTGACCTGTGGTGCAGATGACGATCGGGAGCTTATGCGCCTTTGCGTATTCGAGGAGCGGAACGGCGGCGGTGTGATGGGAGCAATCGACTATGCAATCGATATCGAGCTCGGGAAGCTCGTTCACCGAGCGATAGATCGGAAGCTCACCGACGGCGGGATTCACATCGATTCCCGCAACGACTCGGCAGTCACCGTCCGCTGCGGCGACGATCGCACGTCCGAGGCGACCGTTTGCGCCCGAGAGAAGAATTTTACAGCTTGACATTTTTTAATTTCCTTGCTTTTCAGATTTTTTGAGTTTAGATGAGGTTGTAATCCTTCATGACTCCGATGAGCTTTGCCTTGTTCGCCTCATCCATTTCGCAGAGCGGCAGACGCATTTCCTCGGAGCAGAAGCCCATGAGCGACATTGCGGTCTTTACGGGGATAGGGTTGACCTCGCAGAAGAGTGTGTTCGCGAGCTTGAGGAGCTTGAGCTGAAGCTCTGCGGCTTCCTTCGCCTTGCCCTCGAACCAGAGGCGGCAGATATCGTGGGTTTCGGTCGGAACGACATTCGAAAGCACCGAGATAACGCCCTTACCGCCGAGCGAGAGGATCGGGACGATCTGGTCGTCGTTGCCCGAGTATATATCGAGCTCCTTTCCGCACTCATCGGCGAGCTGAGCGATAGCCGAGATGTTTCCGCTTGCCTCCTTGACGGCGACGATACGCTCGTGCTTTGCAAGCTCCTTATAGACCGAGAGCGGGATGTTCACGCCGGTTCTCGAGGGGACGTTATAGAGGATGATCGGCTTATCGGCGGCATCGGCGACTGCGGTGAAGCTCTTGATAAGACCCTTCGGGGTAGCCTTATTGTAATAGGGAGTTACGAGCAGGAGA
>CAYRKS010000054.1:8594-10412 GCA_964424855.1 uncultured Lachnospiraceae bacterium | reverse complement strand
CCGACGATGTGGATGCCGTCATAGTGGATGCGATAGAGGTTTATCCCGGCGGTCAGCGAATGATCGGCGGGACCCGCGAAGAAGTTTATGCAGCCATCCTCTGCCGCGATCTCGCCCGCGAGGGTGAAAAGGCTTGCGACCGGAACCATTACGAAGATATCATCGAAGCCGCCGTTCGACAGCTCACGGAGCATTTTTGCGGGATCATCGACATTCGATGTGTTGATATATACCAAATTCGCACCCGATTCCGCGGCTTTCTTCGGCGAATAACGGCGTTTTGCAAGCTCGAGACGCTCGGAGCTTATGTCGATGACTGCGACGAGCGAGGATTTTGCATACGCCGCCGCGAGAGCCGCGGTCGCGAGTCCCATCGGTCCCGCGCCGCCGAGTATCGCCAGCTTTCCGCCGCGCTTTGCACCGTCGGTGCGTTCGTAGGTCTCATAATTCGTGTGGTAAAGTCCCTTGAAGCCGCGAAGCACACAGCCTATCGCCTCGACGAGCGAGCCCTTGTACCAGCCCTCGCCCTCGAAGGGGAGAAGACAGCCGCGCTCAAGAACGATCTCGGGGACGAGCGCATAGGTCGCCGCGCCTCCGACATAAGGATAGGAATAGCCCGGGTCGTGACCGTTTTCGAGCTTGAGTGCCGGCTGAATGATGACTTTTTGACCGATCTTCCACTTTTCGGTGAGGTTTTTGCCAACTTCGATTATTTCACCGCACATTTCGTGACCGATTATGATCGGATTTTCGGCTACATCCTCGGGAACGCGCTTGTGCTCGGGACCTTGCTTTACCGCTTTGTAGGTCGATTGGCAGAGAGAATCGGTCATGACGCGCATCAAAACCTCATCGTCACCCGTTTTCGGAAGCTCGAAGGCTTCGAGGCGCAGATCGTTTTTTCCGTAAAGACGGACTGCTGTTGTTTCCATTTCACATATTTCCTTTCAAAAAAATACAGAATCTTCAAAAAATCGCCGACAACTTAAAAAGCTCCGAAAATCACTTGACATTTTGTCCGCGATGTGCTACAATGATTATAGCACAATTTGGCTCATAAGTCAAGCCCCGACACTGATTTTGACAAATGATCATAAAACGGCGGCAAAAAATCAAATCGAACGATGGAGTTGATCAAAATGACAATAACCGAGCGGCAGCAGCTGATACTTCGGCTCTTGGCACAGGACGAAAAGCTTTCGGTGCGCGACCTTTCGGAGCAGCTTTATGTCAGCGAGCCGACCGTGCGGCGCGATCTGACCGAGCTTGAAAAGCGCGGACTTTTGACGAAAATTTACGGTGGCGCGCGTCTGACGCGCGAGGGGATCGCGCCCGATGCGGAGATACCCTTTATGCTACGTGAACGTGAGCGTTCGTCGATAAAAGCCGAGCTGGGGCGGCGTGCCGCTTCACTTGTTCACGATGGGATGGTGCTGATGCTCGACGGCACGACCAGCACCTACAATATCGTGCCGTTTTTGACCGATTTCAAGGATCTTGTGGTCGTCACATCGGGCGCAAAGACGGCGGTCGCGCTCGCCGAACGGAACATCAGCACATATTCGACGGGCGGGCAGATGATCATTCACTCGTTTTCGTATGTCGGCGAGCAGGCGGAAAATTTCGTTCGGCGGATCAATGCGGACATTCTGTTCTTCTCCTGTCGTGCGCTTTCGGAGGATGGGCTGATGACTGATGTATCGGTCGAGGAGGTAAATCTGCGGCGCGTGATGTTCGGCTCGGCGCGAAAAAAGGTGCTGATCTGCGACAGCTCGAAGCTCGGAAAGACCTGCTTTTACACGCTCGGACGGCTCGATG
>CAYRKS010000054.1:1447-8584 GCA_964424855.1 uncultured Lachnospiraceae bacterium | reverse complement strand
CTCGGATGTCGAGATACCGCGTTGAACACTTGATAAGATAGAAAAAAGCAATTTTTCGGCGGAAAAATATCGAAAAGCACTTGCATTTTTAGGGAAAGTGTGATATAATAGTTTCACCGACATGATCGGAAAATTTCACTTGTTTACGAGGTATATATTATGGTAATCAAAAAGCCGCCGATGGGCTGGAACACATGGAACACCTTCGGACATGACATCAACGAGACTCTTGTAAAGGAATGCACCGACGCATTCGTTGAGCTCGGATTGCCGAAATTCGGCTATGAATACGTTGTTATCGATGACTGCTGGTCGGAGTACAACCGCGACCCCGAGACTGACAAGCTGGTCGCAAGCCACGAAAAGTTCCCGAACGGAATGAAGGCTATAGGCGATTATGTACATTCCAAGGGACTTAAGTTCGGAATGTACTCCTGCAACGGTGTTCGCACCTGCGCGGATTATCCCGGAAGCTTCGATCACGAATTCCTCGATGCCGAGACCTTCGCATCGTGGGGCGTTGACTTCCTTAAGTACGACAACTGCTTCAAGCCTAAGACTGCCGACGGCGAGCTGCTTTACCATCGTATGGGTATCGCGCTTGAAAACTGCGGACGCGACATCCTTTTCTCGGCGTGCAACTGGGGCAATGATGATGTTTGGACATGGATCCGCTCGACCGGCGCACATATGTACCGTTCGACCGGCGATATCAACGACACCTTCCAGAGCTACTATGATATCGCAAAGAGCCAGATGAACAAGTTCGGCTATTCTGCCGAAAACTGCTACAACGATATCGATATGCTCACGATCGGTATGTACGGAAACGGACTTGTCGGACACGGCAAGGGCGGCTGCAATGACGCTGAATATCGTCAGCAGTTCGTTCTCTGGTGTATGTACGGCACTCCGCTCATGCTCGGCTGCGACATTCGCAAGATCAACGAGGAATCGCTCAAGCTCGTCACGAACCGCGACCTCATCGCTATCGATCAGGACGAAGCGAACCGTCCGCCCGTATGGCAGGAGATCTGGGGCGGCTACATGACTGCCTTCAAGCACCTTGCAAACGGCGAGTACGCGCTTGCATTCTACAACTTCACCGACAGCGACGGCGCGATCCCCTGCGAATTCGAGGGCTTCGGCATACCGAACAACAGCGGCTTAAAGCTTCGCATGACCGATGTTTTCACCGGCGAGTGCATCGGCGACTTCCGCGATTACGCGAGAATCTCCGTTCCGACTCACGATGTAAAGCTTTTCAGAGTAAAGCTTGTAAAATAATCGAAAATCACAGTGTCAAATCGCGGTCTCTGACCGCGATTTGATTATAAAAAGGGCAGAGAGGTCAAAATTATGATTATCAAAAAGCCGCCGATGGGCTGGAACACGTGGAACACCTTTCAAAGCGGAATAAACGAGCAGCTGGTCAAGGAGTCGGCGGACGCTTTCATTTCGGAGGGACTGCGCGACTGCGGCTACGAATATGTGGTGATCGATGATTGCTGGTCGGAGCGTCGGCGCGACGAGCTGACCGATAGGATCGTGCCGAATCACGAAAAATTCCCGAACGGAATGAAAGCGGTGGGAGATTACATACATTCGCTCGGGCTGAAATTCGGAATGTACTCCTGCATGGGTGTTCGCACCTGCGCGGGCTATCCGGGCAGCTTCAACCGCGAATTTCTCGATGCCGAGACCTTTGCCTCGTGGGGCGTTGACTATCTCAAATACGACGGCTGTTATTTTCCCGCCGGAACGGATCAGGAGCTTATGTATCAGCGCATGGGCGTTGCGCTCGAAAGCTGCAGACGCGACATAGTTTACGCGGTCTGCAACGGCGGCGAAGCTGATGTCTGGAGCTGGATTCGCTCGACAGGCGCGCATCTTTTCAGATCGACCGGCGATATAATGGACAATTTCAGAAGCTATTATGACATTGCAATGAGTCAAGCTGACAAATTCGGTTACTCCGCTCCGAACTGCTACAACGATATCGATATGCTGACCGTCGGAATATACGGTCATGGAAAGATCGGAAAGCTCGGCTGTAGCGAGTCGGAATACCGTCAGCAGTTCGTTCTCTGGTGTATGTACGGCGCACCGCTGATGCTCGGCTGTGACATTCGCAGTATGGATGCTCAAACGAAGGCGTTAGTCACGAATCGCGAGCTTATCGCTATCGATCAGGACGAGGCGGCGCGTCCGCCGATCTGGCAGCGTCACAAGTGGGATCAGGACAGGCGCATGGCGTTCAAGCACCTTTCGAAGGGGTATGCGGCGGCGTTCTACAATTTTTCCGAGGGTGACGGAGATGTTCCGTGCGAATTTGAGCTTATAGGAATACCGGTCGGAACTAAGGTGAAGCTGAGATTTACCGACATATTCACCGGCGAATGTATCGGAGAATTTCGCGATTACGCCGAAATTTTCGTCCCGCGCCACGATGTAAAGGTATTCAAGGTGGAGCTTGTAAAATGACAGAAGAGAAGAAAAATGATTCGGAGCACTGCAAAAAATGCGGCGCACAGCTCTGCAAGCTCGATCGTTCGCTGACCTACAAGCTTGTAAATCGCGGCTCGACCGAATTTATGTGCAAAAAGTGCCTCTCCGAATATTTCGGGATATCGATGGAAGGACTTGACGAGCTGGCGGCATATTATAAGTCGCAGGGATGTATGCTTTTTTAACGATATCTGAACAATGTAAAACGATCAAGTCAAGAGGACGTATTTCCGACAAACTCTTGACTTTTTTGTGTTAATATGATATAATATTTGCAGTGTTGGTCTGTAAGAACGGATCGTGAAAGGAAGAAAATGTTATGATAAAATTTGGAACCGGCGGATGGAGAGCCGTTATCGGAGACGATTTCGTCTGCGAGAATATTCAGCGAGTTGCACAGGGAGTTGTGGAGCTTTACCGCAAGATCGGTGGCACGGCACCGATAATTGTCGGATATGACCGAAGATTTTTGTCGGATTCGGCGGCGAAATGGATCGCTGGAGTTCTCGCGGCAAACGATATCCGCGTGCTTTTCCTCAATCGAAGCGCGCCCACTCCGCTGATCATGCACACGGTCAAGAAGCTCGACCTCGATTTCGGAATGGAAGTAACTGCCAGCCACAACCCGCCCGAATACAACGGCATAAAGCTCATCGTCAAGGAGGGACGCGACGCGCCCGCAGAGACAACTGCCGAGCTTGAGCAGCTGATCGAAGCGGCAGAGGTCAAGGCTATGGATTTCAGCGAGGCGGTAAATTCCGGGAAAATAACCTACATAAAGAACCCCTTTAACGCATTCCTGGACGATATTTTAGAGGTTCTCGATACGAAGGCTATCCGCGAACGCGGTCCGCGTATGCTTTTCGACCCGATGCACGGCTCGTCGGCATACCCGCTTTTGGTCATTTTCCACACGACCAGATGCACTATCGACATAATCAATGGCAATAAGGACGCATATTTTGGCGGAGCTATGCCCGCGCCGACCGAAAACACGCTGAACGAGCTTGCACGCAAGGTCGTTTCGGGTGGATACGATCTCGGAATCGGCGTTGACGGCGACGGAGACCGTCTCGGAATCATCGATTCGAACGGACGTTATATCAGTGCGAACGAGATTCTCGTCATGCTCTACTACTATTTGCACGAATACAAGGGCTGGAAGGGTCCGGTCGTTCGCAATCTTGCGACAACGCATATGCTCGACAAGGTTGCCGAGAGCTTCGGCGAGACCTGCTACGAGGTTCCGGTCGGCTTCAAGTGGATATCCTCTAAAATTGACGAGGTTGACGCGGTTCTGGGCGGCGAGTCGTCGGGCGGTCTGACGGTTCGCGGTCACATTCACGGTAAGGATTCGGTCTACGCGGCTGCGCTGTTTGTAGAGATGATCTCGGTCATCGGAAAATCTCCGTCCGAGCTTATGGACGAGCTGACCGAACGCTACGGACACTTCGAAATGAGCGAATTCAATCTTCATTTCGATCCCGCAGACAAGGGAAGGATCGATAAGATCGTGTTTGCCGACAAAAAGCTCCCCGAATTCGGCGAGAAGATCGTCAAGGTCGCATATGAGGACGGCTGTAAGGTTTATTTCGAAAACGGATTTATCATCTGCCGCTTCTCGGGAACCGAGCCGCTTCTGAGAATTTTTGCCGAGGCTGAGACCAAAGCGCGCGCCGATGAGTACATCGACGCATTCGCAAGATTCCTGGGACTTAGATAATATAACAAAAAAGAGGACGAAAGCGTCCTCTTTTTTGTTATAATCCGACAAATTATCGTTCGAAAACGAAGTGCTTCGGCAGACCGTTTTCGAAGGTCAGCTTCGGTTCGCCCTGGATCAGCGGGAGCAGATAATCTATTCCGGCTTCGGTGATGTTGTTGCCCTCGGCGTTTATGAATTCCTCGGGGACTGGGCGGATCTGATTTGCGATCTTGGCGATGTCCTCGGGGAAGATGTCAACGGCATAATCAACCGAGCTACTGCGCTTGAAGCACATCATTTTGGCACTTTCGCCGGAAACCGCAGCGTTTACCGCTGCCTGTCCGACACGATCGGATTCGTCCAAATCTGTAGCGGACGCGATATGTGAGGCGCATCTCTGCAAGAGATTCAGCTCCATTGAACGAACCTTACATCCGAACATATCCTTGACCGCCGTTTCGAGTGTGCGCGCGGTGCCTGCGAGGTAACGATGACCGAAAACGTCGAAGGTCTTCGACTGGACATCCTCGCCGACATAGTGACCGTTGTCGAAGCGAAGTCCCTCGGAAACCGCGACGACTACGTTCGGGTGGGTCTCGAAAGCGCGCTCGAGGTCTGCGTAAAACTGCTCATAGTTGAACGCGCGCTCGGGGAGATAGATGAGATCGGGCGCAACGCCGCAGAGTCGGCGGGGAAGTGCGGCGGCGGCCGTCAGCCAGCCCGCGTCGCGTCCCATTATTTCTACTATAGTAACGGCTTTGACCGTGTAAACTGCGGTGTCGCGAAGGATCTCCTGCATGGAGGTCGCGATGAATTTCGCCGCCGAGCCGTATCCGGGCGTGTGATCGGTTCCGACTACGTCATTATCGATAGTTTTTGGAACGCCCATGACACGCATATCGTAATTTTTGTCAGCCATCCATGCCGAGAGCTTTGCGACCGTATCCATCGAATCGTTTCCGCCGATGTAGAAGAAATAGCGGATATCGTGAGCCTTGAAGAAAGCGAGTAGCTTTTCGTAGGTCTCGATACCTGCGGGATCATCTGTCTTGGGCAGCTTCTTTCGACATGAGCCGAGCGCGGCAGCGGGCGTATTCGAGAGCAGAGCGAGATCATCCTCCGAAAGCTCGGTGAGCTCGGTAAAATGATCGTTCAAAATTCCCTCGACACCGTTGAATGCGCCGAAGATTTTGGTTATTGCGTCGGATTTCTGCGCACCTCTGATGACTCCGGCAAGTGTCGCGTTTATCGCAGCTGTCGGACCACCGGACTGACCGACGATTGCATTTCCTATGAGCATAAAAATTCTCCTTGAAAAATACTACATATATACATATATTGTATCACAAAATCGTCCGCTTGTCAATACGGATAGCGCGAATATGTGTAATTTGACGAAGAAGATATTACACAATCTTTACGAACCGGTCGAGCGATAATGTCGGACACCTATTTTCCAGAGGATCACGCAGGGGATCAAAAATATCAGCGACACGATCGGCAGTAGGATCAGGAATTTCGAGGGATTTCTGTCTGTGAGATACAAAAACGGATAATACTGGACGAGCGCAAGCGGGAAGATAAAGGTGAGCAGGAGCATCAGCTTTTTGCCGTAAATTGCGAACGGATATTTGCCGTATTCCTTCATACCGTCTGTGAAAATGTTAAAAAACTCCAAGCCCTCGGTGGTGAAAAAGCAGACGGCGGCGTAGATCATGAAAACTCCGGCGAAAAGCGCGGCTCCGCAGAGGATCATGAGCGCGAGGCAGAGTATTTTGTCGGGCGTGAAAACGATCCCCGAGCGCGGTATCGCCAAAATGAAGATGATTATTGCCTGGAGAAGGCGACCGAAGCGCGTGAAATCGACCTTTGTCGTGATCACCTGGAATATCTCTCCGCGCGGACGGATCAAAATTCGGTCAAATTGACCATTGGAAATGATCGAAGCGAACTGATCGAGTCCGCGGAAGAAGCATTCGGCAAGCGCGAACGCGGAATTTATCGTCGAAAAGCAGATCAGAACCTCGCCGAAGCTGTAGCCGCCGACCGAATCGAAGCGCATGAACATGAACATCATGCCGAAAAACACTGTGAACGATGAAAGAAACTGTGAAATCGCGCCAAAAATGAAGGACGAACGATACTCCATAGCCGAGCGAAGCTGGATCGAGAGTATGCGAAAATACAGCTTGAAATTCGAAACCTTTCTCATAATAGCTCTCAGCCTCCCTGCAAAACCACGTTTTTAAGCACCGATCGCATCCAAATTTTGCCGACAGCTATCAGGCATATTGCCCAAAAAATCTGAACGAATATCGCTTGCCACACATCAGAACCGCTCAGTGTCCCGCTGAAGATCAGAAACGGCGTACTTTGGGTCGAGGCAAAGGGGAGCAGATTAAGGAAATTTTTTACCGATTCGGGCAAAAACGGGAGCGGAATAACTCCGCCGGCGCAAAATTCACCGATAGTCGCGGCGACCAAACGAATTCCGCGCGAATCGATTGTGCAAAATGACGAAATATAGATCAGCATTGAGAAGGCGATGACGACGATAAATCCGATCATCAGTGAAAATGCCGAGATCATCAGCAGAAACAGATCGTTCGGTAGCTTGAACCTGAACGGTTCGGGCAGAAATGACGCGATGATGAAGATCGGAAAGCATCGGAGAACGACGCGCGATAGACGCATCGAGCAGTTTTTCACGAACCAGATCATGTAAATATCGTATGGTTTGCATAATTCGACCGAAACTCCACCGTCGGAAATTGACGAAAATATGCTTTGATCGAATATCCAAAGCATATACATCGCAAGCAGAGCCTGCTGGAGCCAAATGTATGTGTAAAGTGACGAACGATCCATCGGAAACGCGCTCGGATCTGTGCGCCAGAACGCCTCGTACATCAGAATTTCGAACG
>CAYRKS010000054.1:0-1437 GCA_964424855.1 uncultured Lachnospiraceae bacterium | reverse complement strand
CGCGGCGGCGCGATATTGCAGACCCGCGTTGAATCTGATCTTGAAGAACGAAAAATACATACGAAAACGTGGAGCTTTGGTATTCATATCCCGTACTCCTTGTATAATCTGACGATCATTTCGTCGATCGAGGGAGCTTTGACCGACACATCGTTCAGCTCGACCTTCGAAGCGAGATATGAAATCAAGCCCGAGACCGTGCAGGAATCGATCAGAAATTCGCTGTGGTGAGAATCGCCCGATGAGCGGTCGTTGATCAGTCGAACACCCTCGGGAAGCGAAGAAAGCGTACCCGAATAGGCGGCTTCGACGGTTTTCGAACCCTCGAAACGGCTTTTCAGCGAGTCGAGTTGCCCGTCAAGCAGTATTTTTCCGCGTCCGATTAGGATTATCCGACTCGTCAGAGCCTCTACATCCTGCATATCATGTGTTGTCAAAATGACGGTGGTTCCGCGCTCACGGTTCAATTCGCGGACAAATTCGCGGACGGCGAGCTTTGAAACGGCATCGAGCCCGATCGTCGGCTCGTCGAGGAAGAGTATGCGCGGCGAATGTATCAGCGCGGAGGCGATCTCACAGCGCATTCGCTGACCGAGCGACAGCTGTCGCGTCGGCGTTTTCAAGAGGTCGCCGAGATCGAGAAGCTCGGTCAATCTTTGTACATTGCGCCTATATTCATCGAGCGGAACAGAGTAAATATCGCGCAGAAGCTCAAATGAATCGGCGACCGGGACATCCCACCAGAGTGCCGAACGCTGTCCGAAGACGACTCCGAGATTTGCGACGTGCGCCTTTCGATCGAGCCAGGGCGTTCGCCCGTCGATCACGCATTCGCCCGAATCGGGGGTCAGAATGCCCGACATGACCTTGATCGTTGAGGATTTTCCTGCGCCGTTCGGACCGATGTAACCGACCATTTCACCGTCATTTATTTCAAAGGATACATCGGATAACGCTTCGATCTCGTCATAATCACGAACAAAGAAGCTCTTGACGGCGTTTTTGAAGCCCGCATCGCGGCGCGCGACGCGGAAGGTTTTGCGGATGTGCGAAAGCTTTATCATAAAAATGCCTTTCCGACGCTCGAGCGGCAGCCGATTGACACTGCGAGGTCGATATTTTATCCGCTTTGGTAACGGCAAAGCTTAGTAATTATAGCATTTATACGGGTGAAAATGGTTAATTTTCAGTAAACAAATCCTTGCGATAATGTAAATAATCATTCGACTCGGCGATCTCGTAGGATTTTACTTCAACATAATTTTTCGGCATAGTGACCAAAAGCATCCGCGCATTTTATGCACTTTGATGAATTTTCCGTGTGTACCGAAGATGCGCATAAATACGCAGGCGACTGTATTTCGATCCGAGCAGTTCTGATTTGGTTTTTTATGTCGATAATGTCTGCAAGCTTTGTGTGATCACAAACGAGTAAAG
>CAYRKS010000053.1:0-10462 GCA_964424855.1 uncultured Lachnospiraceae bacterium | reverse complement strand
GTCCGCCCGAGAGCTGAGCCGGATATGAATTCATGCGGTCTGCAAGACCGACGATCTCCAAAAGCTCCTTCGCCTTTTCGAGCTGCTTTGCCTTCGGAACGCCCGATATCTCCATCGGATAGCAGACATTTTTGAGTGCCGTTCTCTGAGAGAGAAGGTTAAAGCCCTGGAAGATCATTGTGATCTTGCGACGCTGCTCGCGAAGCTGCGCCGGGCTGAGTTTGCAAAGATCGATGCCGTTGAAAAGCACCTGTCCGCTCGTCGGACGCTCGAGCAGATTTATGCACCTTACAAGCGTGGATTTTCCCGCGCCGGACAGTCCGATAATTCCGAAAATATCTCCCGTTTCGATCTTCAGCGAAACATCGTTGACTGCCTCGACCGTACCTGATGTCGTTTCAAAGTGCTTGCTGACATTTACAAGTTCAATCAAATCGAATTTCTCCTTTTGAAAGTAATACGCCGATTTCGTTTGGGATGAGCTTTCCGGAACAACGAAAGTCCGGGTGCAAATATTATGCTCCCGGACAAAATAAACCTATGGAAAAATCCTTCAGACTCGGCGTTTGAGTGCGACAAAGGAACTCCCGTTACAGCTTGTCCGGGAGCAGAGCATTCGACCACATCTGAAGTTGGCGCGAAGAAGTATTTCAAAATAGGTTGCCATGATCGAATCCTCACTTTCTTAAAAACTATGCTATTATTTTACCACACAAAATGCGATTTGTCAATCGTCATTTTTCACAAAAAATCCGCACATTTTTTGGTATCGAAAAGCTGTCGTTGGCAGTGTGAAAGGCTGTTCAAGTCACCTTTTAATAAATTTGCCGAAAATAAAAAGCCCTCAGAGAGGACTTTTTATAATGTGTCAACCGACGCAACCTTTTTATTAGGCACAACCTGACATATCGATGCAGAGAAGGCTTGACGCTCGTGAGCGGCGGCACGCCGCCACTGATCAGCGACCGTTCCAGCAGTAGGTGCAGAGATTTTCTTTCGGAATACCGACCGACTCCAACAGATCATCTAAACGGTGGAAGCGAAGCGTAGTGAAGTTCATCTCGCGGCGGATTTCTTCTACCATATTAGCGTATTCGGGGGTGTCGGGATTTGTGTAAAGCTCTAAACGCTCCTTCGATACATCCTCCGTGCCCTCGAGCTTTGCAATGACACGGCGGGTTATCAGCTCGTTTTCACTCGTACTGCGAGAGAAGTTTAAGTATTTGCAGCCGTAGACTATCGGCGGGCAGGCAGGTCTTATGTGTACCTCCTTCGCTCCGCTCTGATAGAGAAATTCCGTGGTCTCGCGAAGCTGTGTTCCGCGGACGATCGAGTCATCGATGAGCAGCAGCTTCTTTCCGCGGATCAGCGCGTCGATCGGTATGAGCTTCATCTTGGCAATGAGATTTCGCTTGGACTGGATCGTCGGCATGAACGAGCGCGGCCAGGTGGGGGTGTATTTTATAAACGGACGTGCAAATCTGATACCCGATTTGTTAGAATATCCGATCGCGTGTGCGGTTCCCGAGTCGGGAACTCCGGCAACGAGGTCGGGAGTTACGCTTCCGTCATCGCGTGCGGCAAGCATCGCACCGCATTTGTAGCGCATTTTTTCGACATTTACGCCCTCGTAGGAGGAGGTCGTGTAGCCGTAGTATACCCAAAGGAAGGTGCAGATTTTCATCTCCTCGGTCGCGGGGAGAACGGTCTCGCAGGAGTCGGCGGTGATGAATACAACCTCGGAGGGTCCGAGCTCGCGGTAATCGGTGTAGCCGAGATTGAGATATGCAAAGCTCTCAAACGAGGCGCAGAATGCGTCCTCCTTGTGTCCGATCATCATGGGAGTGCGTCCGAGACGGTCACGCGCGGCGTAAATGCCCTCGCTCGTGAGGACGAGCATTGTCATGGAGCCGTCGATCAGCGTCTGAGCGTAGCGTATGCCCTCGGGGATCGAATCCTTCTGGGTTATCAGCGAGGCGACCAACTCGGTCGGGTTCACATCGCCGCCGCTCATCTCGAGAAAGTGAGTGTAGCCCTTGTCAAAGCAGAGCTGTATCAGCGAATCGATGTTGTTTATCCTTCCGACGGTGGTTATTGCGAAATTGCCGAGGTGCGATCTGACCATGAGCGGCTGAGGCTCGCTGTCCGAAATACATCCGATGCCCGAAAAGCCGACCATCTCGTTTACGTCGTTTTCAAATTTCGTTCTAAACGGCGAGTTCTCGATGTTGTGTATCGACCGCTGAAAGCCCTTCTCGCGGTCATATACCGCCATTCCTCCGCGTCTGGTTCCGAGATGCGAATGGTAATCGGTTCCGAAAAAGAGATCGAACACGCAGTCGCTCTTACATACTGCTCCGAATAATCCTCCCATAAAATATTTCCTTCCTTCGATATTGTGTAAAATGCGTTGAGTCTAAAGCACTCGGTAAACAACGGCGGCTGCGAGCAGCGCGTGGAGCGCGAGTGCGAGCGGGACTGTAAGGACAAATTTCGTGTGCTGTGTTTTGTGACGGAAAAGCTGCATACCGAGCAGTCCTCCGAGTGAGCCGCCGATCAGTACGAAAAGGATCAGCCACGATTCGGGGATACGCCACGCCTTGAGCTTCGCCCGACGCTTGTCAAGTCCAAAAAGCAAAAAGGTCAGCAGATTGACCGCTGCAAGGTATATTAAAAACGCAAGCCGATGCCCTGCGGCAAAATCGAGCAGATCGAATATAATGTCCATAAAATCTCCCAATAAAATCAACTCAAAGATATTATATCACATCTCCGACCCGATTTCAAGCACATTTCGTGAATTTCGTCACTTTTTATTTTCGCTCGACCTGGCAAAGAGCCGCAACGGCGCATACTATACATTATAAACAACTCTCGAAAGTAACGAAAGGATGGATATTCTATGGTGACAATTGCTGTCGTCGGCGGCGACCGACGTATGCTTGCGGCTGCCGAGCGGCTTTCGCGCGATTTTGAGGTGCGCATAACCGGCTTTGAACGCGCCGATCCTACCGAGGCGTTCGACGATCTCTGCTGCTCAAGAGGAAGGGCGGAACGGCTCGAGGACCTCGGGAGCCTTGAAATACTGCCGCTCGAAAGGGCATTGAAGGGAGCCGACGCACTGCTTTTGCCGCTTCCCGCATTCAGCGGAGAGCTGGTATCGACCCCTTTTTCGAGCAGGGAGCTTCACATCGATGAGCTTTTGAGGCTTATGAAGGAGTATGATATAAAGCTGCTCTGCGGCGGTATGCTCGACAAGCTTACAGCCATGCCGAACGCGCCCGAGATGATATTAGACTACTATAAGGACGAGAGCTTCGCGCTCTTAAATTCGATCCCGACCGCCGAGGGGGCGATAATGACGGCTATGCAGGAGCTGAAGATAACTCTCTGCGGCTCGAGCTCACTTGTCATCGGCGGCGGACGGATCGGAAAGGCTCTTGCGCTTCGACTCGATGCGCTCGGTTCAAATGTGACGCTGACCGCGCGAAAGCGCGCGGATATCGCCGCGATAACCGCGCTCGGACTGAGAGCCGAGCCTACCTCCGAGCTTTTAAGGCTGGTAAGGTCGCGGGATGTCATTTTCAACACTGTCCCGCATATTCTGCTCGAGCGAGATATCCTCGAGGCGGTATCGCCTTCGACGATTATCATCGACCTTGCGTCAAAGCCGGGTGGAGTCGATATTGCGGCGGCGGGACGGCTCGGGCTTCGGGTGATCTGGGCTTTGTCGCTACCCGGGATATATTCGCCGATAACGGCGGGCGAGACGATAGCGTCTGTTGTGCGTGATCGTATAATCAAACCGGATTCGGAAGGGAAGTGCGACATATGACCATAGGCTATGCGCTCTGCGGCTCGTTCTGCACGATCGAACGCTCGTTAAAGGCTCTCGAGTCTATAGCCTCGGGAAATCGGATCATACCGATACTCAGCGAGACGGCGTATTCGACCGACACAAAATTCGGAAAAGCCGAGGAGCTTCGTGCACGGCTCGAGAGCTTTGGCGAGGTGATCCACACGATAGAAAAAGCCGAGCCGCTCGGAACCACCGAACGCCCGGATATTTTGGTGATCGCGCCCTGTACGGGAAATACTCTGGCAAAGCTGGCAAACGGAATAACCGATACCTCTGTGACTATGGCGGCAAAGGCGGTGCTTCGAACCGATCGTCCTATCCTTGCGGCTCCGGCGAGCAATGATTCTCTGGCGGCAAACCTGAAAAATCTCGGAACACTGCTTTCGCGAAAGAATTTCTTCTTTGTGCCGATGAAGCAGGACGATCCGGTGAAAAAGCCGCATTCGCTCGTTGCGGAGTTTGAGCTGCTCGGCGAAGCTCTCGAGGCGGCGGTGAAGGGAAGGCAGCTTCGCCCGATATTCAGATAATGTCCGATAATATCACAGCCCGCCGAAATTTCGGCGGGCTGTGTGTTGGAGGTAGGCGTTTTTTACTCGGCAACGAGCATCGAAACGCGATCCTCAATTATTTTGATAGTCTCATCGAGGGTTTTTGTACCTGAGAAGTAGTATGAGGCTTCCTCGGATATGATGTTATATATCTTGCTGTTGCGAACATATTGATGCTCCAATGAACAGAAAGAGCTCTCAATATCGGTCGGCACCTCTTCGCTTTTTAGGTAAGATCTACTGGTGATCGAGGGATGTGACTCTTTTTTGTGGCACAAACCGTTAATTATATAATATTTTTCGTAGTCATAGGATGTGTCTCTGTTATAGGAAACATTGTAATTTTTGAGCGTTTCCGAGATGTTTTCAAGAGAAGCTTTTGTCATCGGTAAGGAGAAATCGCAGTAGCTGAAGCTGTTTTGGCTGAGATTGCGCTCTTCAATTCCGGAGATCAGCTTGCAGATTATGTCCCATGACTCGTCCTTGTGCTTGCTGCTCTTTGATATACCTATTCCGAGACCGATCTGTATCGATGCTCCGCTACTCTTTTTATCGATCCCGGGATATCCGATCTCGACCATATTGTCCTCTGAATTTTCCTTGTAGGCAATGTATGAAATTATATCGTTATATTTTGTGAACTCGAGCGCAATCTTTTCTTTCGCTATCTCAGCTATATTCATATTGGAGCTGTCGAGTATCTTCGCCTCTTTGCAAAGTTCAAAAAGCTCGGAGAGTCCGGTGAAGTCGCATTTGCCATTGTCATAGTCTATAAAGTCGTTTATCAGTCCCGTTCTTCCGAAATATATTAACATTATTTTTTCTTTATCATTTGGGGTGGGAGAGAACGAGAATGACGCGAGATATTCATCCTCGGCAAGCTCGGAGTTTATTCGGCGAATATCACTTAGTGACCACTCGGTTATATTTCCTACAATGTCGGTGTTGGCATATATCGTTGTTGCGGAGCTCTCGAACGCTATATAGCAGTACTGTCCCTTATGTGAGTATGCTTCATATACAAATGGATACAGCGTTTTTTTGTTGTAATTCGGATCCTTTTGCAGATATTTTCCAAGGTCACAGAACAAATTCTGATCTGCTATCTGCGGATATGACAGCGAATTGTTGAATATTACAAGGTCTATGAGCTTGTCTTTTGATGACATATCGCGTCCGAGCTGCTGTGTCGGTGTGAGTCCGCCGTTGGTGTCAGAGTAATAAACAAACTCTACCCTATATTTATCGCTTTGACGATTTATTTTTGCAAGCTCACTGATAATTGTGTTGCGGCAGGATTCATAATAAATTGTGTTCTCAAGTGCAACGCGAATGGTTATCCGCTTCGGTGCCTCGCTTTTCGGAACTCGGCTGACTCGGTATACCTCGTTCATATCCGAGGCGATTGCTATCTCGACATAAGCCGAGCCGTCTGCGGCTAAGACAACATTTTGTATTGATGAGTAATCGATACCCGCTGAGACCCAGTCAAACAGTAAATCGTAAGAGCTTATGTTCGTTTGAGACGCTTTGTCATCATTTGAGCATGAATAAAGACCGATGGAGTTATAGCCGTATATTTCGCCGTTCGTACCGAACAGACGTTTTTCGATAAGAGGCAGACTGCGTTTGTCAACCTCTGCTACAGTCTTGCTTTCAAGGTCGATACCGTAGAAATAGTATTCCATACCTAACGATTGAACGAGTCTGAGATTTCCATCACCGTCAAGTATCATGTCCGAGTCTCTTAATCCGGTCTTGATTGTACAAAAATTATTCAAATCCGGATCGAGAATTTTCAGCTCTTCTATGTTTTCATAGTTTTGTAAATAGTTCAGTTGGATATATGTATATCCGTTTGCGTCAACAATTATCGGATCATTACCATAGTAATCGGTATCTAAAAAAACAGAGCCGGCATTCGGCTCGGCTTTAATGCAAAATCTCTTGGAGAAGATCGGATCGGCTATGGTAAAAAGATTGCCGTAAATTATATACTCGCCGTTAGGTGTTGCGGCAACATCGTTTATCTCTATTGCATCATATTTTCCTTCGCTAAGAGTCAACGGAACTTTTTCAAGAGCTTTGCTCTCGGTCGAATATCTGTAAATATCGTAGGTGCTTCTGAAGCCGTATACAGCATATTCGGGATGGTCTTTCCAAAAAGCTTCGGTGTTTTTTATTATAGTCTTGCCTGCCTCATCGTCTGCCATCACGAAGATGGGCTCGTTGTTGAAATCGTAGTATATCATCGTATACTCGGCATTCGGGTCGTAGCTTGTTATGTATTCCGATACCGATACATATCCGTCATCCGTCTCGTTGTCACCGCAGGATGAGATCGGAATACATGAGAGTATCAATGTGAGAGCCAATAAGACTGTAAGTATTTTATTTTTCATGAGCATATTTTAAGGCTGCGGTGGGCATGAGCTCATGCCCACCATAGGGTCGTACGTTAGTTGTTGGGAATGGAGTTGTGCACAAATTCGTGGGAACAAATTGTGCATATATCGAATTGCTTCATAACGTATTCCTTGAGTTCCGAGTCATATACAGCGGAAATTCGATTTGTTTCGTATATGTGTGGTTCGATGAAGGCTGTTTGGTTCTTTCTTTCTCGGATGAGAAGGCATTTGCTGCACACTCTCTGATCTTCATATGTATATGTGTGCGTAGAGTCGTTGTCGCTGATGCAACTCACCTGAACGTTTTTCCATTCATATGCGTGACCTCCGCTAGGATCGGCATCGCATATTACATCGCGTGCGGCGAGTGTACCGATGTTGGCTGCGGCTTGCGCACCTCCACCCAAAGCCGTGGAAGCGGCAAGAAGACAAGCAATAAGTTGTGTCATTTTTTATCTCCTTTGTATGATGGAATTTTTTGTGTCTGTCACTCACAATTAAATTATACCATAAAAAGTCAAAAAAATCTCGCATATATTATTATTTTTATTATAACATAATATGAACGCGGCTAAATTATGTTGCTTTCGGAGTGGGTGAATCATAGAATAGTTCTGTTTTTTCATAGAATAGTATCTTGCACTTTTTTGTGATTTGGTGTATAATAGAGGAAACTACGGGATATTCTCCCGATATCTATTTGTTGAAAGGAAATTTTTATCATGGCAAAAACCGTTCTTATCACCGGCGGAGCGTCCGGAATGGGCTTCCTCTGCGGAAAGTGCTACGCAAAGGAGGGCGAAAATGTCGTCCTTGCAGACCTCAACGCCGAGGCACTCGAAAAGTGTGTCGCGGAGCTTCGTGAGATCAACCCCAACGTAATCGGAGTAGTTACCGATGTCACCGATTATAACGACGCAGTAAAGGCGCGCGATGCCGCTGTCGAAAAATTCGGCTCGATCGATATCCTCATCTGCTGTGCGGGCGGTGCCGAGTGCCGTCTCAAGGGAATTTGGGACGAGTTCCACAAGGTTCCGATCGATGTTTACGACTTCAGCATCAAGCTCAACCTCATGGGTCCGATCTACTTCGACCATGCGGTAATGGCTCAGATGGCAAAGCAGAATTCGGGCGTTATCGTCCATCTCGGCTCGATCACCGGTCAGGAGGGCTGCTGCTCGAACATAGGCTATGCTTCCTCCAAGGCGGGTATAATGAACGGTCTTACCAAGTCGATCGCTCTCGCCGGTGCGAAGTACAATGTCCGTTGCGTCTGTGTCGCTCCCGGTCCGGTTCTCACACGTGCGGCAATGGCTAATATGAAGACCATGGCGGGACGCGCTGCCGATCCCCAGGAGATCGTCGATCTCATCATGTTCGTTGCCGGAGACAAGGGCAAGTTCATCAACGGCGTTACCTTCCTCGCAGACGGCGGAAGAAGCGTAATGTTCGACAAGGTACACGGCTGATCTCGCCGAATAGAGCTTTTGAGAGGACAATAAATGTATAAGCCGACATTTTTGGGTCAGAACGACCCGCTGATCACCTGCATGATCCAGGAGCACAGCATTACCGAAGCGAGAATGGTCGCTCGAAACGCGCTCTCCGAGGGCTGCGAGGCGTTCGGCTATCAGCTCGAGGTGGTCAACCGCGAGGAGCGCAAGCCAGAGAGCTTTAAGTCGCTTTTCTCCGAAATGGGAAAAAAGCCGATATATGTCACAAACTATCGCTGGGCAAAAAACGACGGAAAGACCGAGGATGAGCTGCTTGATGAGCTTTTGATGCTTATCGACTGCGGTGCGACCCTTGCCGACATCCCCGGAGATATGTACTGCCCCGATCCGATACAGTTCACGACCGATCCCACCGCCGTTGAAAAGCAGAAGGAAGCAATAAAGCGCGTACACGATGCGGGCGGCGAGGCTCTGATGTCTTCGCACGTTTTCAAATTCATCAGCGCGGACGAGACTCTGAGGATCGCCGAGGCTCAGATGAAGCGCGGCGCGGATATCTCCAAGATCGTTACATGGGCGGACACCGAGGAGGAGGAGCTTCAGAACCTCCGAACCATCGAGCGTCTGAGAGCCGAGCTTGAGATCCCCTTCCTGTTCCTCTGCGGAGGCAGATATACACAGCTCGTGCGCACTGTCGGACCGTATCTCGGTACCTGTATGTGGCTCACGGTTTATCGCCAGAACGAGCTTTCGACTCCGGCACAGCCGAGCCTCAAGGGCATTCGCGCACTGAAAAATTCGAATATCATATTCCCGATGCGCTGATCGAAGCTTACGCATTTTGGCAAAGCGGCTTCGCGGAGCGCATACGGATAAAAGGAGTCGGAGCTTTTCGACTCCTTTTTGCTGTAAATAATGTGTGAACAATCACGTGCATTGTTGCAATTTTTGTCGCTATGAGGTATAATATAGATGTAGGGGAGTGTACCGACAGCTCGGCTTTGCGGTACTTTGAAGTATTATTTGTATAGCCGAAAAATTCGCGGCAGTGTGAGTATGAAAAGGGGGTGGGGCAATGCAGACGGATGAGAGCCTGTACAATCAATATATCGCCGGAGAAGAGAGTGCGGCGGATATTCTGGTCGAAAAATACGGCGACTCGCTGACCGTTTACATAAACGGATATCTGCACGATCTCGGCGAATCCGAGGATATGATGATCGAGGCTTTTGCCAGAGTGTTTGCGAAGTCGCGTCCGATAAACGGTGACGGAGCCTTCAGAGCCTATCTTTATAAGGTCGGCAGAAATCTTGCACTGCGATATATGAAAAAGCACCGCCTTCAAACGGTCGATATCGGAGATTTTGAGCCGCCCTGTCACATCCTCGCAGACACCGATCTCATACGCGGAGAGCGGAATCGTCTGCTTTATTCGGCGATAGACAAGCTGCGCCCCGAATACCGTGAGGTGATATATCTCGTCTACTTTGAGTATATGTCCTACCGAGAGGCGGCAAAAATAATGCACAAGAGTGAAAAGCAGATAACAAAGCTATTATATAATGGAAAGCAGTCGCTGAAAATGACTCTGACTCTCGCGGGCTTTGACCCAAAGACCCAGCTCGGCGAGGAATAGGGCTCGGTGACAGTATCAGAATATTTGACATTGATTATTTTTTACGGATTGGAGAGATAGATAATGCTTACCGATATTGAACGCGCAAGGCGCGTCAAAAAGCGCACGGCAGTGCTTAAGGCAGAACACAGACTAAAAAAGCATATATGCTATGATACTATCTGTGCGGCAGCCTGCTTTTTGCTGGTGATCGGGATAGGAGGAGCTTTTGCTGACGCACTGAGCGTATCGAGCAGCTCTGATATCATAATTGGCGAAAGCGGAGCGGCGGGTATAATCGCCGAAAACCCCTCGATCGGCTATATAATTATCGCGATACTCGCGTTTTTGCTCGGTATAACGGTCACTACTCTGCTTTTCAGAGTGAAAAGCTTTAATGAGCGTGAAAAGCGAGAAGGCAGAAATGATGAGGATGACGAGGATTAAATGAATTTCGAGCTGATAGATAATATCGGGCAGGTGGTGGTTTTGCTCCTCTGCGCGACGGCGGCAGGGATGATCTCGCTGAAGAGGAGCGATCGCCGCCTTTTTGTCCTTGCGCTTGCCTACACCTCCTT
>CAYRKS010000052.1:0-10486 GCA_964424855.1 uncultured Lachnospiraceae bacterium | reverse complement strand
ATCTCCTTACCGGAGTTCGCACACCGAAGTCTGCCGATCCGTGGGCATAATATAAGGAGGATTACGATGAATCTTATCGGAAAATGGAAGCTTAAGGCGATAAATATTCCGACTGCGGAGGGAGTTGTCACCTACACGCGCGAAAATCTCCCGCCCGAGGCAGAGGACACCTTTAACGAGGCGGATATGTTCATCCTCGAGTTCTTGGAGGACGGCTCGTTCAATATGCTCGTCGAAGCGACCGAGGAATTTACTCGGCTGGCAAAGGACGAGGGACTTGAGATCCGCGAGGACGGCTACATAGTCAATTCGAGCGCGACCTGGAAAGAGGTTGACGGAAAGCTCTACTACGACAGCGGAGCTGAGGGCGAAATTCTCGACGAAGCTGTTGATCCCTTTATAGAGGCAGCGTTTACCGAGGACGGATACCTGATGTACAACTTCGGAATGATGCTGTACGAGCGCGTATAACGCCCGAAAAATTGTAGCGGAGATCACTTCTCGGGCATTGTCCACCTATATCAAGGGTGGACAATGCCGTCGGGAAAGCTATAAATTTAGGAGGATAACAAAATGAAAACAAAAGCTACGACAAGTCTGTTGACGGTGCTTTTTGCCGCTGTCCTTGTGATATGCAGCCTTAATGTACTGGCAACGCCTGCCTCTGCGGCATCCGACTTTGTGACCGGAGAGAAGCATATCATTACCCTTGGCGAGGATAAGAAGATCGACGTCTATTCGGGTGTGATCTATTATTTCGATTTTAAATCTGTCAGAAAGGTACTGCACCCGCAGGGATTTGACAATTCTCCCGATAGTAATATATCCGGTCGCTATGTTTCCGCAGCGTATGCGTATGCTAATATAGATGACAAAAGGGATGCTGATAAGCTTGAGATCACCGACCCGATGAACCGCAACGATTATTGGTTCAGGAATAACTTCGGCCCCTCTAAGTTTTATGTGGGTCAACCATACGTCCGACCCGGGTCTGAATACCACTGGCTAAGATACGAGGATGAACAGATGCTGCAGTTCAAGTTCAACGGCAGTGACGATGGGTCGGAATGCTCGATGGACATAAAATTCGAGCTTTCTTATGATCTATTCGAGTGGAATCATCGTGACGAATCTTGGAGTACTCCCTATCATCTTTATAAGACCTATACCTTCAACATCAAGCCGCTGCCGGTAAGCATCTCCGAATTTGATCCGCCGGTCTACGGCTCACTCGACACCACCGCAGTCTGCGAGTACGGCAATGTCTATCAGGTCGATTATGTGAAGACGATCAACTATGATAAATGGAACAATGATGAGCTTTTCACGCCTACGCAGCCTGGCGATACCGGCTATGTCCGCTTCATGGTTTCGATGGATATCGGCGACGAGGGTGTCGGCTATGAATTTTACCGCTTCGACTGGTCGCTTGATACATCGGCAAGCAGCAAATGGCTTGGCAGTAAGCCTTCCTATGCCTTCACGCGCAACGAATTTACCTATGTGCTTTATTTCCCATTCACGCTGTATGCTCTGGACGGAAGCGAGCCGGTTAATAAGATCACCTCAGGCAGAGTTCAGGTCAAGAACCCGGTCGTAGGTGAAGAGCCGAGCGACGAGGGAAGCATCTTCCGGCTTGAGAATATGACGCGTCCTCTGCCTAACCAGGGAAGCTTTGATGTCAGCAAGGTTACATGGCTCACAGATGACACCACCTTCCGGGCGGGCAAGACCTACACGGCTATGATCGCGCTGCATCCGAATGAGAAATCCTATTTCCCGGCAGATCTCAACGAAGTGTCGATAACGGCATGGGGTGCAAAGAACTCTGCTGTTGTCCATATCAAGCACGGAATTATAGATTATGCGCAGTTCGACCTTTTGAAGCTTGATCTTACTCCTTTAGGTATTATCTCGAAGCCTATTTCCTCGCGCCCCGGCAGACTTCCGAGCAATCTTCCGGATCTTTCCACGATGAAGCAGCTGCCGATCGACGAGGGCTATTATGTTATCGCGCAGTACATTGCAGAGTCCCCCAAGCCGTTTGCTATCGAGGCTACTGACGGACTTCAGGATATCGTCGTTACCGAGCCGAATACCGATTTTGCCTTTGAGGTAACGCCCAAGAACGCAAAGGGCGAGGTCACCTATCTCTGGCAGGCGTGCGACAAGGACGGTAATGTCACCGATGCAAGCATTGTCAGCAACGGCAAGGCTTGCCTGATGTTCGGTATCTCCGAGGCAGACAAGGGCAAGACCTTCTATTACAAGTGTACCGCAGTGTGCGGCGATCAGACCGCTTCGCTCGTTTTCTCGGCAAAGCTCGATGTGGCATACTTCGATCTCACGATCAACTATTCCGAAACGAATATTTCGGCGACTGTCGGCGACAGCGTGAAGCTTGTCGCGCAGACCAATGTTGACAATATGCTGGCTAAAAACCTCAGCGTCGTTTGGTATCGCGCCGACGATGCAAAGGGTACCAATGCTGCAATCGTTAAGGGAGCGATCACTCCCACGCTGACCGTGCCGACCGATAAAGCCGGAACGAGCTATTACTGCTGTGTTGTATCCTGCCAAAACGAGCTCGGCGAGTACAGCAATATCGTTTACAAGAACGGCGAATGGGTCAAGGTCTCGGTAGTGGATAAGTACACCTTCGTTGATGTTGGCGAGAGCGAATGGTATTACGCCGATATTACATATGTAACTCAAAAGGGACTCATGAACGGCATGGGCGGAAATTACTTCGCGCCTCAGGGAGAGACGAACCGTGCAATGATAGTCACGATCCTCTGGAGACTCGAGGGCTCGCCTGTTATGAGCGGCAAATCGTCCTTCAAGGATGTTGACGAAGGAATTTGGTATACCGACGCTGTAAAGTGGGCGGCAAAGAATAATATCGTCAACGGCTACCCGGAGGACGGAAGCTTCCGTCCGACCATCGCTATAACCCGTGAGCAGGTAGCGGCTATACTCAGAAGATATGCAAAGTTCAAGGGCTGGACTGACGGAAAAGTGGTATCGAAGAATATCGGCAATAAGTACAGCAGCTGGGCAAAGGAGGATGTTCTTTTCGGAAGTGATATCGGACTCTTCAACGGTATCGGAAAGGATATAAACGACCTTACAGGCTCCTGTGACCGAAGCGAGATCGCGGCGTATCTCCACCGCTTCTGCGATAAATTCAAGGTTTGACAAAGCCTCGAAGCATCCGCGGCAGAACAATTAAAATGATCCTTAAAAAGGGTCTGTAAAAGCGAATCCGGCATGGAATTTCCATGCCGGATTTTGATTTGATGTTATTTCCGAGTGAGCGTTATTTTAATTAAGGCTTTCGATTCAAACCTTCATCGAAACAGTTTCGATGTTCCACGCTGTAATATCGAGGTTCAGCTCTCGGTCGGGTGCGCCGAGGTTGCGCGTCTCGATCGTTACCGTTTTTTCTTCGCCCTCGTCCATAAAGAAGAAGTTGTCCGAGTGATAGCTGACGGCGGAATCGTCGGTTATCTCAAGCTTTACTGGGTACATCGGTGCGGAGGCTTTAAGCTTGACCGTAAGGCTCACGCGCTCACCGTGTCTTTCGTTTTTAAGAATTTCGGCGAAAATGCTTCCGCGCTTTGCGGCGGATATCTGACGCTTCATAAACGGTCCTTTTTCAAAGTAAAGGTTTTCATGAGGCTTTTCGCGGAAATTACGTCTGTAGTCTTCGTCAAGAAGTGCCTCAAGGCATTTCAGCGGATAGAAGGACGAAGCGATGATAGCACCGCTGCTGTCGCGAAGGCTGACTCTCAGGAAGAAATCCTTCTGCGCCCAGTCGGCGGGTATAGTAAATTCGGGCGAGAAAATGTCGGTAAGGTAAGCGTCTTCCGAAATTGCGATATCCTCTTGCCTTGTAAATACCTTAACAAGCTCGGGAGAAAAGATCTCAAGTACTGCAACGCCGACGATATTTTCTCCGCTTTCGTTTATCGCTTTGATCGGGAAGGTCACATTTTCTCCGGGGGCGTAATCGACTTCGTCGATAGACGCGAAAGCGATGATCGGTGCGTAGTTCTTTTTTACCGCGTAATACGAGGCGGTGGTATCGCCGAGACCGTCAACCATTTGGATGGCTGTTGTAGTCCAAGAACGCTTAAACACCCACGGCATAAGTCCGCAGGTCACAGGCCAGCGTTCTCTCATGGATTGAACGAGAATCTGGTAAAATTCGTATGCCGATATTTGAGTAGCCTCGCAAAGCTCGGTGACAGTCATATTGAGAACGCTGTCGATGTGTGTCGCGCGGGAGAGCATTCTCGGGATGCGGTTGGGATTATATTCGGTAAAATGATTGATAAGCTCGGGGAATCTGCCGCGGAAGCTTTCCTCCATGATACCGTTTATGGTGGCGTTAAATTCCTCGGGCTTTATAAGCTGACGAAGACTTTTTGCATTCGGAAAGCTGTGAATACCGCACTCTGCCATGAGAGGAAGATCCTTGTAGGCTTTTCTGTACCATATCGGCTCCCAATCGCGGTAGCTGTGCATACCTCCGCCGTCGGGCGTGGTTCGATAAAAGCGTCTGGACGGATCGAGGTCTTCGAAGCTTCGCTGCATGATATACATAGCGGCATTGTTGTTAGCAACATATGCGCGATGCTCATTGCCGCCGCAGTAAACCGCCAGCGCGGGATGATTTCTTATGCGGAAGATGTTCGCACAGAGCTGATCCTCGAGGATTTTTGAATTCCACTTTGGACGATCGCAGTTTGCCATGAATGCGTCCTGCCAAACAAGAATGCCCTCTTTGTCGCAATAATCGTAGAATCGGTCGTCCTCGGGCATACCGCCTCCGCTCCATATCCGCAAAAGCCCGATCCCACAGTTTTTCGCCTGCTCGAGCGTCCAGATGTAATCCTCATCGGAGATCGTGTAAAGGAAATCCACCGGCATCCAGTTCATGCCCTTAACGAAAAACTCCTTGCCGTTTACCGACATACGGTATTTGCACCAACGTTGACGATACTTCGGACCCGCACCCTCGGTTTGCTCTATAATTCGCACACCGGTGTTGAAGGAAAGCGTGTCAAGCAGAACTCCGCCGTAGCGTATCTCGGCTTTGACCTTGTAAAGGTTCGGCTTGCCGAGACCGACAGGATACCAGAGCTTTGCCTTCGAAAGCTTTATATCGCGGCGATAATAGCGGCGCTCGCGCTGAATAGATACGCTCGTTTGTGTCCGCGTCCGTTATTTCTATGCTTATGTTGACAGCTTTTGAGGACATGATACCCGAGAGACCGTCGGGGTAAGCGAAGCCGAACGCCCAATTCTCGTCGCTCAGAAGGCAGGCAAGCTCGTTTATTTCATCGGTCGCTACGCTGACTTCGAATTTCAGCAAAGCGTCGGCTCTGCCTTCCTCGTCGATATTTCCGATGCTCTCGGTGTAAAGATAGGGACGGGAAATATGAGTTTTGTCGAGTATCTCTATTCTGACATCGCGCCATATTCCGATAACGGTAAAATCGCCGTTGCTCGTCAGTGAATCCTTTGCTATGTTCCAAGGAACTATCTCGGTCGAATCGATGCCGTTGTATGCTTTGGAATAGTAGCTTTTCTTTTCCTCGGGCTGAAACCAGTTAAACGCGAGTACTTCGACGATAAGAGTGTTCTCGCCCTTTACAAGCTTGTCCGCAACATCCGTGACAGGTCCGGCAAACATTCCCTCATGCTCTCCGATAAGCTCACCGTTCAGCCACACTCTCGAATAATACGCCACTCCGTCAAAGCAGAGAAATGCGTTTTTGACCGACGGATCGGGAGCTTCATCCAGAGTGAAGACTCTTTTGTAGTACCACGCCTTGCGGTCAAGGTCGCGGTAAAGCTTGGAATTGTCGGCTTTGTAGGGGTGCGGAAGTATACCGGCTTCATACATATTCATATATGCCGAAGACGGTAACGTGGCTGTATGCGAAAACAAAAGTTCGTTTGCATCCTCGGTGCGAGCATCTTCGTATGTAAACTCCCATTTTCCGTTCAGATCGATATGATTTTCTCCGTTTCTTTTTTCTATGAAGAAGGGCTGTGAAAGATTCATTTTGATCTCCTTGTTGTTCGGCTGAAAGCCTTTGATTTTAGGTGAATTCGCTGTTGACAAAGTAATATCCTCACGACTCCTATTATAGCACACTCGAGCTCAATTGTCAAGTCAAAATACAGCAAAAATGATATTTTTTATTGCTTTGATCAGAGCTTTTTCTTGCGCAATATATTATCAAGCGGTATGCGGCAATAGTGAGATGAGGCTTGAAAAATGCCGTGACGGTAGATGTTTGTGAACTTTCTGTAGCTTTTTGCGATGGGTACTTGAATTATGCCGAAGAATGGTGTATAATATCTTTGTTCGATGGCGAAATTCTGCTGTCGGCAATATAGATTACAGAACAGGGGAGCTTGTGAGCAGGCTGAGAGGAAGTTATCAAACTTCGACCCTTTAACCTGATGCGGATAATGCCGCCGTAGGAAGTCGAAAAAAACGAGTTTTTTGCGGGAGGCAGTGTGGTGTCTCCCGTTTTGTTATACAATCGAAAAAGCAGGGGAGCTTGTTTTGACAGGCTGAGAGGAAGGATGCACCTTCGACCCTTTGACCTGATGCGGATAATGCCGTCGTAGGAATTCGAAAACCGAAGTTTTACGGGAGGCGTTGAACAGCGACTCCCGCTTTTTGATTTGTTTTTTCGAAAAAAGGAGTGATGCTTTTCACCGTCCGCGCATGACTTTCGCGGCGGACGGCGGGCTGAGGGTGAGCCCCCTGAGCCTTGTATTTTGCGATGGGAACCCGTGTTTCGGGGTGAGAGGAGGAAAGGAATTCTCGACCGACGGGCAGTGTGCTTTACATTGTCACGAATATCAAAAATCAGGAGTTCCAAATGAAAAACAACAAAAAAATTCTCAAGCTCACCGTTCTCGCAATGCTTATTGCACTCGGTGTTGTTATCTCACCTATTTTGCGTGTCGAGGGAATGTGTCCGATGGCACATTTTATCAATATCGTATGCTCGGTTTTTATGGGATCGTGGTATTCGCTGCTCTGCGCTTTTTTGATCGGAGTGATTCGAATGGCGATAATGGGCATCCCACCGCTTGCGCTGACCGGAGCGATATTCGGTGCGTTTTTGTCAGGTGTGTTTTATCGCCTTTCAAAAGGAAGGCTCATCTGCGCAGTTCTCGGCGAGGTCATCGGAACCGGTATCATAGGTGCGCTGATATCCTATCCGGTCATGACCTACATATGGGGAAAGGAAGGACTCGGCTGGCTGTTTTACGTTCCATCGTTTATCTGCGGAACGCTGATCGGCGGAAGCATAGCATATGTGTTTTTGCGTAAAATGTCCTCAAACGGTATGCTTGCAAAGCTTCAGATAAAGCTCGGAAGCCTCAGCTTCAGTGAGAGGAACGGGATTTTTTCAGACTCGCTCACGATTGCGGCGTTCGGCGCGATACTGTTCACCGCTATTGAGCTTGCCGAAGGGATTTTCAAGATGAACGGATATTTTTGGGAGATCATTCCGTATGCCGCACTTATCGCCTGCCTCATCGGCGCGGTCATATATTTCATATTAAGGAGGCCGAAGAAAAATGTATGATTTTTTGAGCGAGATAAGAAAAAAGCATCCGCTCATCCACTGCATAACCAATCCCATCTCGATAAATCAGTGTGCGAACGCGATATTGGCAGTCGGCGGCGCACCTATAATGGCAGAGCATCCGCGTGAGGTCGAGGAGATCGTTTCTAATGCCGATTCGCTCATGCTGAATCTCGGGAATATCACCGATGTGCGTATCGAGTCTATGAAAAAAGCCGCAGCTGCGGCTAAGAACTCGATACCTGTTGTCATCGACGCGGTTGGTGTCGCTTGCTCAAGCCTCAGACGAGCTATTGCGTTTGAGCTTGCAGCATTTTCACCTACTCTGATAAAGGGAAATTATTCGGAGATAAAGTCACTCTATTTCGGAAGAGGCTCGGCTCGCGGCGTTGATTCGGACGGCTCAAGCAATGTCGAAGAGCTTGATGAGATCGCTTTGAAGCTTGCAAAAAAATACAACACCATGATCCTTTCCAGCGGTGCGGTCGATATTGTTACCGATGGTGAACGGCTGATACATATTTGCAACGGCACTGCACGTCTCTCAGCTTTGACCGGTACGGGCTGTATGCTCGGTGCATTGACTGCGGCAGTCCTTTCGGTTAGAGTCGATATCGAAGCGGCGGCATTTTCCTGCGCACTGCTCGGAGTATGCGGAGAGCTTGCGGATAGGGCAGTAGGACAGGGAGCATTTCAGCTTGAGCTAATGGACGCGCTTTCGACAATTGACACTGGCAGACTTGAGGAGCATTTGAAAATGAAGGAGATAAAAATTGAAATTTGACACGAGCTTATATTTTATAACCGACAGAACCGGATATACGATCGATGATTTTCTTTATCGAGTCGAGCAGGCACTAAGCGGCGGCGTAACGTTGCTACAGCTTCGTGAAAAAAGCTGCACGACAAGGGAATATATTTCTCTTGCCAAAAGGGTTCACGAGCTGACGAAGCGGTATAGCGTTCCGCTGATAATAGATGATCGTGTTGATGTAGCACTCGCCGCCGATGCCGAGGGCGTTCATCTCGGCGCAGAGGATATGGACATATCCGACGCACGAAGGCTGATGGGGGATGACAAAATAATCGGAGCAACGGCAAAAACGCTTCAAAGAGCCTTGGATGTGGAGAAGCAGAGCGCGGATTATCTCGGTGTCGGCGCGATATTCCCGACTGCCACAAAGGTGAAGACCGTGCTTACCTCGGTCGATACGCTTTGCGAAATATGCAGGGGCGTTTCGATCCCGACAAACGCGATCGGCGGTCTGAACAAGGATAACATAGATATCCTTGCCAACATACCGATATCCGGGATATGCGTGGTTTCGGCAATAATGAAGTCGAGCGATCCGAAAAGAGCAACCGAAGAGCTTAATGTAGCCTCAGAGCTTAAGCTCAAAATTACGAAGGCGTAAAAAGCTTTTCAAAGAATATTTTGCAGTCAAATTGATCACTGAAATGTGATAAAGGGATGGTTATAAGCTGGGAACAAAGTTTTAAGCTGTTTTTTGCGGCTATATTTTGGTTTTGCAATCGTAATATATCCGCAAAAACAAGAAAGGAATGGTCATAAAAATGAAAACGGTATTATCTATAGCCGGCACCGATCCGAGCGGCGGTGCGGGCATTCAGGCAGACATAAAAACTATGACAATGAACGGTGTTTACGCAATGAGCGTGATAACTGCGATGACTGCGCAGAACACCACAGGGGTAAAAAGCATTCAGGAGTCCACTCCGGAATTTTTGCGTGATCAGCTCGACTGCGTGTTCGAGGATATATTTCCGGACGCGGTAAAGCTCGGAATGCTTTCGTCCTCTGAGCTTATCGAGGTTACGGCAGCTCGACTGCGATTTTATCGACCGAAAAATATCGTTCTCGATCCGGTCATGGTCGCGACCGCCGGTTCGCCGCTCATAAAAAACGAGGCGGTTGAGACAATGATGAAGGAGCTTGCTCCGCTCGCCTCACTGATAACTCCGAATATCCCCGAAGCCGAGGTGCTGTCGGGAATGACGATAAAAGACAGATCGGATATGCGGAGTGCGGCAAAAATGCTCTGTGAGCATTACGGTTACTCGGTGCTTATAAAGGGTGGACACAGTATAAGTGACGCGAGCGATCTGCTCTGGTCTCACGGTAACGCTCTTTGGTTCGAGGGAAAGCGTATCGACAATCCGAACACACACGGCACGGGCTGTACGCTTTCCTCGGCGATAGCCGCAAATTTGGCAAAGGGCTTCTCGCTCGAGGCTTCGATAGGACGTGCTAAGGATTATATATCACGTGCATTGTCGGCACAGCTCGATCTCGGAAGGGGCAGAGGACCGATGAAGCACAATTTTGATCTGAGAGGGGATTTTGCAAATGAAAACGACCGATAGACTGCTCGAACGAGTGATCGAGCTTTGGCGAGCTTACAATGAGCATCCGTTCGTAAAGGGTATCGAGGATGGAAGCCTGAGCCGCGAAAGCTTCAAATATTATATACTTCAGGATTATCTGTATCTTAAGGACTATTCCGCAGTCTTTGCGCTCGGAGTCGCAAAGGCAAGGAGCATCGAGACCGCAAGGCTGTTTTCAGATTATATTTCAGTTATGAACGGTGAGCTTGATATCCACAGCGGCTATATGGGGCGGTTAGGAGTGACCATGGAGGAGATAGAAGCCGCAAAGCCTTCGCTTGAAAATATTTCCTACACATCGTATATGCTTCGAACCGCATATGAGGGCGGAGAGGCTGAGATATTGACAGCGATACTGCCCTGTGCGTACAGCTATGAGGTCATCGCAAAGCGCATGGTCGAAAATTCTCCGAGCTGTATAAACGACGATTTTTACGGTGCATGGATCGAGGGGT
>CAYRKS010000051.1:0-10809 GCA_964424855.1 uncultured Lachnospiraceae bacterium | reverse complement strand
ACTCCTGCATTCGCTGGTTCGAGTCCAGCTATCCCTGCAAAAAATCCGAAAGCAACAGCTTTCGGATTTTTCATTTACGCCGACGGCGCAACTCCGTTTGCGGCAAAGCCGCAACATCGTTGGGCGAAGCCCACATCGTTTGCCGAAGGCAACAGCCCCCTTACTTCACCAGTCGAGCAAACAGATCACCCATCAGCTGATCTCTGTTTATCGAGGCAACGTAGCGCATAAAGTGCCGCCTGTTGTCAAAGCCGTAGTGATCGTCGTACTCCGGGATCGGCGCGTGACGCAGCTCGCTGCGCATGAAATTCTCCCCGCGGTCGATAAGCCAGCCGATAGTCGTGACATCCCAAATAACGCGACTCCAAACGCGCCCCGCCGCATACGATTCCGCCTCCTCGATCGTGTTTTTCGCAAGATAGTCCGCAAGCGGATTCTTGCCGACAAGCCAATACTCAAGCTCGGGTCTTGTCGTGTAGAACGAGCTGACCACTCCCTGACACGGCAGCTGCACCAGAGGCGCACCGCACCCGAAGATCACTCGCGCCGCCGCTACATCCTGGAACATATTGAATTCCCGCGTGTCCGGCCATTCGTGCGCGTGTCCGCCCAGCCATACGATAACGATCCGATCGATTATGTCCGGCGCGGCAATGATCGCCGACGCAACATTCGTTATCGCGCCGATAGCCGCAACGTAAAGCGGCTTTTCGGGAGTGTACCCGCGCGCACGCTCGATAAGATCACGCACAGCGTCCGATTCGATCGGTGTCTTTTCGTCCTTAAGATATTCGACCGAGCCCCTGAAGGTAGGAACGTCCTCGCGTCCCGCCAGCTTTAGCAGCTTCAGTATCTCGTCGTAGCTCTTCTCCATGCCGTCGCGCGGACCGCTCGATCTGCTGTTGAAAAACGGAGCGGCGTACAGTGCCTTAAGATTTACGCGATCGGGCGACTTTAGGGCGTAGGCTATCGCGAACTGGTCGTCGATCTCGTTGTAAGCATCGGTGTCGAGCACCATGTCGATGATCCCCTCGGGTCTCTCGAGCTTCTTTATCATTTCGATGTCGTTCATTTTTTGCTTCCTTTCGAGTCAAAAATTTTTCGCTTCGATCTGTCGATCAGCTGTATCTATTATATACCATCCGCCCGAATAAAACTTTAACTTTTTCGGGATTTTTTTGTATAAATCGGCTTTACAAATCGAACGAAATGTGCTATAATATAGCTTGAACGATCATATTTCGGAAAGGAGCTTTTCAATGATCCCCGAGGTAGACCTTATGTCGGTCAATAATCACCCCAGAAAAAGCGGTACTATAGTCTCCGAGGAATCCCATAAATGGCACGAATTCGTCTATTACATAAGCTGTGAGGGCGAGCTTGTACTAAATAACGAGACCCATAAAATAAAACCCGGTCGCTTCGTCACCATCCCCCCGAATGTCCTCCACAGCGAAAAGCATACCGCCGACGGCAAAGTCTTTTTCTGTATTTTCAAAACCGATGCCCATTTCGAAAGCCGCGTCTTCTCGGATTCACCCGATCGGGTCATCTTCAAAATATGCGAAGCCATCTGCGCCGAGCAGCAAAAGCCCACAAAGGAGAGCCGCGACCTCCAAATTTTACTGGTCAAAGAGCTGATACTCCGTATAGGTCGCTGGTGCAGCGACCGCGATCACCCTGTCCGCGACCTCGAATACGCTGCAAATCGCATAAAAATGAGCTTCAGCGAAAATATCCGTATCTCCGACCTCGCCTCCGAGCTCGGCTGCGGCTATGACTATTTTCAGCACAGCTTTAAGGAAAAATTCGGCTGCTCTCCCAAGCAGTTCCAAATGAAATGCCGCGTCGATGAGGCTAAACGCCTCCTCGCTTCAGGAGAATATAACTGTACCGAGATCGCTTACCTCTGCGGCTTCTCCGATTCCGCTCAGTTCTCCTCTATCTTTAAGCGACATACCGGTCTGCCCCCTAAGAGCTTTCGACGGTCTACCTGATTTTTGTATAAAAAAGCTTCGAAGGATAAACCTCCGAAGCCTTTTTATTTCTAGCCCTCGATCATTTCTTGAAAAAGCCCGCAAGCTTCGAGACCGCAGACTTTACATCGTCCGCCTCGAGCTTTCCGTCGCCGTCAGAGTCGAGCAGCTTCTTTACATCGTCAACGCTGATCTTCGCCTTTACGCCCTCAACGATCGCCTTCAGCTTGTCCTCCGGAAGATCGATTCCGATAAGCTCCTCGATGACCTTTATCGGCTCGCTCTTGAATCGGCTCAACAGTGTCTTGTCCGATGTGATCTTCTTTACAAGCTCCTCGACCTTTGCTTTGATGTCCATTTTTTGCTTCCTCCTGAAATTTTTGTCCTTTGATTTTTTTCGCCTCGTCGATCTCGGTCGAGCGATCGGCTCGACCTTCCCCCGCTCGAGACTCCGCGCTTTGCGGTCTCGCCGCAAAGCCTGTATTTAATATTGTACCACATCCGAACGCGAAAATCAACCCCTATTTTGTAATTTTTTTCGCATTCCTTCGATAACCCTCTCGTCCGAGTATCGCCGCTTTGAACGCTTCACCGCCCCCTCTCGCCTCTGCCCGAGCAAGGGCAAAGCAAGGGTCAAGCCCTGTCGCTTCGCCGCTCCGTATGAAATCCCGCCTCGCCATAATGACAACGCCGCCCCGAATACCATCAAGCCCTATTGTGTCTGCGGAGTAAGCGTGTATCCAATCCTTCGACGCAAGGGCGAAGCCGACTTGCGTCACTACTTCGGCGTAAGTGCAACACCCCACGGCGCAAGGGCAACGCCCAATTGCGCCACCCGCCGCCTAACACCTTCGTACAGCCTAACCCACCTCATGGCGCAAGAGGCAAAGCCGACTTGCGCCCCCACCGACTAACCCTCTGTAGCCAAAATAAATTGAGTGAAGTTTTTGCGGGGGTGGGGGGTCAAGGGGGGCGGGGACACTTTTTTCAAAAAGCGTCCCCGCCCCCCTTGTCTAAATATTATGCTCAAATCCCCTGTTGGTCGATGACGGATTGAGCCATTTTGCGCTGAGCCATAACGAGCTTGTAGTAAATGCCCTTGTTTTCGAGTAGCTCGGAGTGAGTTCCGAACTCTGCAACACGCCCCTTGTCGAGGACTAAGAGCTTGTCGGCGTTTCGGAGCGTAGAGAGACGGTGAGCTATCGCGAATACCGTTCTGCCCTCAGTAAGCTTGTTCAGGGAGTCCTGAATGAGCTTTTCGGTCTCGGTGTCGAGTGCCGCCGTCGCCTCGTCGAGAATGAGTATGCGCGGATTGTGAATGACCGCACGGGCGATAGCTATGCGCTGACGCTCTCCGCCCGAAAGCGAATAGCCCTTCTCGCCTACCATCGTGTTGTAGCCCTCGGGCAGATTCAAGATGAAATCGTGCGCGTTCGCTATGCGCGCCGCCGCGATGACCTGCTCGTCGGTCGCGTGAGGCATTGCGTAGCGAATGTTGTCGCGGATCGTTCCCGAGAAGAGGAAGGTCTCCTGTAATACGATACCGATCTGCGAACGGAGCGCGTTCTGCGAGATGTCCTTGATGTTTACCGCGTCGATCTCGATCGCTCCCTCGTTGACATCGTAAAGTCTCATGAGAAGATTTATCAGCGTCGTCTTTCCCGAGCCCGAGTGACCGACGATTCCGATCATCTCGCCCGGATTTACATGGAACGATACGTTCTCAAGCACCGGATTGTAGCTCTCGTAGCCGAAGGTCACATTCTTTACATCGACCTCGCCCTCGATGCGTATGTCGAGCGGAAGATTGATATCCTGTACCTCGGGATTTTCCTCGAGTATCTCGAATATCTTCGAAAGACTCGTGAGAAAGTTGGATATGTTTCTCGGTATGAAGGTTATGTACATCAGCGGCGAATAGATTATGTTCGCGTAGGAGTTTATCTGATGCAGTGTTCCGACCTCCATCTCGCCGTAAAACAGCTTGTAGTTTCCGTAAAGCAGGATCAGATAGCTTCCCAGCTTTATCGCAAAGCCGAGCAGCGGGAAGATCGTGTCGAATATCTTCGCGTTCGCTTCGTTCTGCTCCGCGTGCGCTACCGATGCCGACTTGAAACGCTCGATCTCACCCTTCTCGCGTCCGAAGCACTTTACGACTCGAATACCGTTGAGTATGTCCTGTAACAGATGGTTTGTCCTCTGACCCAAAACCCAAAGCCTGCGGTTGCGAAGCTGTACGAACGCCCAGAACTTCGAGATCAGAAATACAACAAAGGGTATCGGTACAAAGATGAATAACGCCATCAGGGGGCTTATCACCAGCATGACCACAAGTCCCGTCAGGAACGAGAATACCTGTATGAAAAGGTTCGGCAGCTGATTGACTATGAAGTCCTGCGCAACGCCAACGTCGCCGTTTATTCGTCCCATGAGGTCGCCCGTCGATTTTCTCTGTATGCTCGAGAGCGAGAGCGACTGTATCTTTTCGTATAACAGTGCGCGCATCATCAGCGTGAAGCGGTTGCCCGTTATCGCCGAAAGACGGCTCTGCAATACACTTAGCGCACGGTGGAAAATGTCAAGCGAGATTATCGCTATGACGATCAGTATGAACTCGGTCATGTGACTGTCGTCCGCCGGGATTATGTAGTTGTTCAGCGCGATCTTCTGGATCTGCGGTACCACGAACTGGAAGATGACCGTGAATATCGCCACGATGAACGGGAAGCACATCATCAGACGTAAGCCCTTCGTCATCGCGAAGATCTTTTTGTATACCTCCATGTGATCCAGACAGTACGGGCATATGTTCGTGCCGCGTACAAACGGTCGCCCGCACTTCGGACAGAACCGCTCCTTCTCCGAGTTCGTTATCGGCTCGTCCTTAGTCGTGTCCTCCGAAAGTATCTCGCACGCCTTTACCAAAACCGCATAGCGCGGAAGATGCCGTCCCGATACGAACTGGCATATAAGCGTCGTTCCCGAGCCGAAATTCGCATAGAAGCCGCAGCTTCCGTACATGACCTCGGTCTTGAAGCCCGTCGCTCCCTCAAGCTCATAGCTCGCCAAAAGCTCGCCCTCCAAAAGCTTGTATATCCTCTTGTTCGTCACGGCTATGTAGCCCGAGACGAACTTATCCTCCAGAATGTTGAAGGGGACACAGTACATCAGCTTCTCGCCGTCTCTCGACGCTTTCTCAAACGCCTCTCTGTCCTTCTCCGGAAGGTCAAATAAAAGTTTCATGAGAATTGCTCTCCTTACCGTCTCTCGTTACAGATAGATCTCGATCTTCTTGAGGCTCGCCGCGTCAAGCTTCTTCGGATCGGATATCTTGAATACGTTTCCGTCTATGTCGTTTATCAGTATCCGCCCGTCCTCGAGTATGCGTATGTTCGAAAACGGATTGTTCAGTACGAACGTCACATTTCCCGCCGTCGTCACGACCTCCCAGTAAAGATATCCGAATTTGTCCTTTACCGAGTTTATCTTCAAAAGCTCCGGCGTGAAATAACGCCTGTCAAGCTCCTCGAGGAACAGCTTCTGCGACTCCTCGTCAAAGTCGCTCATGCGGCGGATCATTCCGATCTCCTTGCCGCGTCCCTGCTTCTTCGAGTCGGGCTCGCGTACCGAAAGAAATTCGTTCGGATTCGTTACCGGGAACGAACGGAGTATGACCACCCGCTCGAATTCCTCCTCCTCGCCCTTGTCGTTTGTTATCTTCAGCGAGATCAGATCGCCGCCCGAACGCTTGAAGTGCGCGTTATCGGGTGTCAGCGGGATCGATACCCTCTCGTTCTCGAGGATCAAGTCTCCGTCGTCCGAGCCGTCGCCCATTATGTCGTTCTTAGCCTTGCCGCTCGGCTTCGTGCTTGCCTTAGCACCTTTCTCGGTATCGCGCTGCTTGTCAGACTCGACCGCCTTCGCGTCCTTGATCTCTTCGGTCTTCTCGACCTTCTTCGTTTCTGCCATGATTTTTTCCTCCATGTCGATGGATTTGTTTTTATCTGCCGTTTGTGTTTTTGTATGCAAGGCTCAAAGCCTCGGGAGATTCTCCGCTCGGGAGCACCCGTCGGAAGATGTTCTTCTCCGGGCTGTACCTCGATTAGCCGACGCTTGAGTCTGTGCGCCCTCTCACCTCGTGTAAGCGTAACGGCTGTAACCGACCGCGTCCAATTGCCCTTGCCCCCTTGTATGTGTCTAATAGGTTTGGGTACGGGTTGGGGGTCTGGGGGGGTTGGGAGACCCCTTTCCGCAAACGGGGTCTCCCTCCCCCCGAGGAATATAATATTACATACCGGCTATTATTTTCTTGTTTGCTTCGTTCTGAAGGGTGTAGAGGCGGTAGAAGACTCCGCGCTTTGCGATAAGCTCGGCGTGAGTACCCTCCTCGGCTATCTCTCCGTTCTCGATAACGAAGAGGCGGTTGCAGTCCTTAAGTGTCGAGAGGCGGTGAGCAATGGTTATCGTGGTGCGACCCTCGATGAGCGAGGAGAGCGCGTCCTGGATCATGCGCTCGGTCTCGGTGTCCATTGCCGCCGTCGCCTCGTCGAGAATGAGTATCGACGGATCGAGTAAAAGCGCGCGCGCTATCGAAACACGCTGCTTTTCACCGCCCGAAAGCGAACGGCTGCCGGTTCCGACCACAGTCTCGTAGCCCTCGGGAAGTCTAAGAATGAAATCGTGTGCGTTCGCCGCCTTCGCCGCCGCTATCACCTCGTCCATCGTAGCGTCGGGACGCGCGTAGCGGATGTTGTCGGCTATCGTTCCCTTGAAGAGGAATATCTCCTGCGATACGATCGATATGTTCTTTCTGAGCGATGCCGTCGCTATCTGCTTTACATTGTACCCATCGATCGATATCGTTCCGCTGATAACATCGTATAAACGGTTTATCAGATTCGCTATCGTCGATTTTCCCGAGCCGGTGTGTCCGACCAGTCCTATGTGGTCTCCCGCATTTATGTGCATCGATACGTTCTTGAGTATCGGACGGTTCGGCGCGTAGTGGAAGCATACGTTATCAAATCTGATGTCTCCGTCAAGCTTTTCGAGGTGTACGCAGTCCTTGGCATCGGTGATCTCGGGGATCGCGTCGGTGATCTCAAACATTCTCTGTGCACAGTTCGCCGTCTCGGTCACGAGATTCATAAAGTTCGTGAAGAAGTTCAGCGGTCCGAAGATCATTCCGATGTATCCGAGATAGGTCGCAAACTCACCGTAGGTCATCGTCTTCTGCATTACCTGTATTCCGCCGAAGCCCCAGATCGCCTGCGAGGAAAGTCCGATGAGCAGTCCGACCACCGGGAAGATCGTCAGCGAGATCAGGTTAGCCTGAAGGTTCGCCTGAGTAAGCTTGTCAGCCGTCGTGTAGAATCTCGCGGTCTCCTCCGCTTCCTTCGAGAACGCCTTTACGACTCGAATTCCCGTCAGCGAGTCACTCAGGGTCGCGTTAAGGCTCGAGGAGCGTCTCCACTGCTTCGAATGCGCTCTCCAAAGCCGCGGGAGCATGAATTTGAATATGCAGACGATTATCGGTACCGGGATGAAGACTATCAGCGTCAGCTTCCAGTTCAGCGCGAAAAGGAAGATCGTAAGTCCGATAAAGTTCAGCGCATTTATTATAAAGTTCGGTACGCCGTCGATGAAGAACGAGCGTATCCTGTCGGCATCATAGTTCACTCGAGTGATCAGTCGTCCCGTCTGGTTGTTGTTGAAGAATGACAGCGACAGACTCTGGAGCGCGGTGAATATCTCGAGCTTCATGTTTAGCGTGACCTTCGTGGACATCGTGGCGTTCGCACGGTTCTGGATTATCGAAACGCCCAGCGACAATAACGCCATGCCGAAGACCACTCCGATCATTATGTACAGCCAGCCCTCCGAGTGCATCGTTCCGACCTCCTTGCCCGCGATAACTCCGTACTCCGAGATGACCTGGTCGTAGAGTATCTGATTCGAGATTATCGGGTTGAGAAGGCTTATCGCCGAGGTCGCGAGCATACATATCAGCACCGTGATCAGCTGTACCTTGAAGGGCTTGAAATAGCCCATCAGCCTTACGAATACCGCCGATTGGTTCGTGCAGTGCGAGCAGATCTTTCGATCCTGATCCTCATATACCCGTCCGCACTTCGGACATTTCGCGTTGAACTGCTCGAATATCGGGTCGTCGTCCTTTACGTCCGCGCCCCGTATCAGCCGCTCCATTAGGTCGAGGAAGGCAAACAGCTTGCGCTTTCGCGAGTTCGTGCAAAAGGCAATGACGATCGTCGTCGCGTCCGCGTTGCGCTCCTTTAACAGCCGCTTCTCCTCCTCAAAGTCGAGACGCACACCCGCCGGCGTTATCTTCACCTCGTGCGTGTGCGACTTCGCAAGCAGACGGTTCGATGAGACGAAGTTGTCAACATATGCGTCGCTGACCTTCCTCATGTCAAAGCTCGTGAAGTAGCAGCCCTTGAAGAGGTCGGGGATAACAAATTTCGCCGGTGCGGCTTTGTTCCTCTTCCCCGCCTTCTGTGCGGCATCCGCCGCTGCGGCGCGCGCCTTTTTGCGCTTTTGTTCGGTTTCGTTGTCGGATGTGACCGAGATCATGTAAAGGGTCATCGCCTTCTTCGAAAAGGCGAGCCAGCTTTCGCCGAAGCTGCCCTCATGGTCGAGGTCAAGCTCCAGGGCAAGGTCGAGCGAGTCAACGTCAACTCCGTTTGCGCGGAACCCGTCGATCGCTTCCTCGGTCAGTTTTTCAAGTGGAAGCATAAGAGATGTAGGCTCAATAGCTCTTGAGCTTTCTCCTTTCAGAAATTTAGCATATTATTTTCAAAAGCTTTTCATATCCTTTTTCTCAAGGGTATTGACGCGAAGGAAAAAATATGTTATAATAAATATACCATATTATTTCAAACTTTCAAGGGGTTTTTGAAAATTTCCTGAATTTTGTATACCTGCACAAATCGGAACGACCGATTTGTAAAAAATGCACACAACTTTTTATACAAATCCAACGCAACTTTTCTGAAATCTTTTGGCAATACTGCGAAATCAGCCAATATTTATCCATTTAATCCATTTTCTTCCTGATTTCTCGGAGAAAGGAGCAAAAAATGCTGGGCTTTCTTAAAAAGCTTACCAAGCCGAAAAACGAAAACTCAAAGGCCTTCCGTATCGAGATGGCAAAGCACCTCTCGGGCAGAGCCATAAAATACTGTACCGAGCGTGACCCCGAGACCGGGACCGATATCGTCATCGGTCACGCCGGCTCATTGTCGATAAAGGACGACGAGTTCATCGTCCTCTCGAGCGCGGATATAGTCTTTCGCTGTAAGATCACCGAAATGCGTGCCTGGGAGCTTATGAGCAACGACGGTGCAATGATCACCGCCCCCGACATCACGCACGACAACGCCGAGCGAACGATAATGGTCTATTATACTTACTACATTAAATAAAACAAGCCGCACCCCTTCGAAACAGTAAGAAAGGAAAAGAAAATGAACCGCATACTCACAATTCAGGACATAAGCTGCGTCGGACGCTGCTCGCTCACCGTCGCCCTGCCGATAATCTCGGCAGCCGGTGTCGAGGCGGCTATCCTCCCGACCGCCGTCCTCTCGACTCATACCGCCTTCCCCAAATTCACCTTCCGCGACCTCACCGATGAGATAAAGCCGATAACCGATACCTTCGCCGACCTCGGACTCGATTTCTCCGCGATCTATACCGGCTACCTCGGCTCGTTCGAGCAGCTCTCGCTCGTCTCGAAAGTCTTCGATAAATTCAAAACGACCAATGACAGCAAAAGGTCCATGATCGTGATCGACCCCGTTATGGCGGACAACGGCAAGCTGTATTCGGGCTTCACCCCCGAATTCGCCGCCGAGATGGCAAAGCTCTGCCGCAAGGCGGATCTCGTCCTCCCCAACCTCACCGAGGCGGCTTTTCTCCTCGGCGATGAGTACGACCCCAACCCCTCGGTCGGTAAGATCCGTGATATCCTCAAGCGGCTCACCGCGCTCGGCGCAAAGAAGGCGGCTCTCACCGGCTTTACCCCCGCCCCCGACCGCATCGGCTTCTGCCTCTATGACTCCGAGAGGGACGAATTCTCCGACTACACCACCGAACGCCTCAACGCCGCCTTCCACGGCACCGGCGATATTTTCGCCTCCGCCGCCGTCGGCGCGCTCATGCGCGGTATAAGCTGCCACGATTCGCTCAAAATCGCCGCCGATTTCACCAAGGACTGCATGGCGCGCACCCTCGCAGACCCCGAAAAACGCTTCTACGGCGTGAATTTCGAGGAGGAGCTCGGTAGCTTTGCGAAACTAATCAATGATACTGCCGCAAAGCTCCCCCATTGACCGCGTTTTTTGAAAATTTCAGCCATAACTCAGGTTAATATTCACAAAAATAAGTGCATATATTTGTACACAACGCTGATTCTTCGGAAATTTACAAAAAACCCTTGCTTTTTTTGCAAAAAAAGGTTATCATATATATGTGCAGGCTCACAAAATAAGAGTCCGCAGAAGTTCCGGAGCCGATCATCTCCGGACGCTCAATAACTTAAATTTTATTTTATTTTGGAGGTAGTTACAATGACTACAATAGGTGCAAACGATACCATCCGCGTCGGTATAATCGGCTGCGGCGGAATCGCAAACGGCAAGCATATGCCCAACATCAAGAAGGTTCCCGGCGTTGAAATGGTCGCATTCTGCGATATCATCGTCGAGCGCGCAGAAAAGGCGAAGGCTCAGTACGGTACTCCCGACGCTAAGGTCTACGAGGATTACAAGAAGCTCCTCGAGGACAAGTCGATCGATGTCGTTCATGTCTGCAC
>CAYRKS010000050.1:5546-10846 GCA_964424855.1 uncultured Lachnospiraceae bacterium | reverse complement strand
AGCTATAGTTTACAGCGGAAAGGTTCATCTTTTCTATCAGACCTACGGAAACGGCAAGCTCGATGCGATCTGCCATGCGGTATCGACCGATGGAATAAGCTTTGCACCGGTTGGGGAAAATCCCTGCTTTGCTCCGCGTGAGCCGTATGCGAAAATGCCCGAATGGTCATGCGGGCGCGCGATCGATGCGGATGTCACGATACACGGCGACAAGCTGATACTCTACTTTGCGACCCGCGACAAGGAATTCAAGCGTCAGATAGTCGGCGCGGCGACCGCAAAGCTCACTCCCGAGCTTGACGGTAAATTCGAGCTGTTCCCCGACATAGCTCTTGAGCCGATACTCGACTGGGAGCGCGACTGCATCGAAGCCCCCGCCGCACTTGAATATAACGGAAAGGTATATCTTTTCTACGCAGGCTCCTACAACTGCACTCCGCAGCAGATCGGCTGTGCGGTATCGGACGACGGACTCCACTTTGAACGCCTTTTCATCGAGGCTCCGCTCTTAAAATGCGGAGGCAAGGGCGACTGGAACGAGTACGAGTCGGGTCATCCGTACATCTATAAAGCAGATGACGGCAGAATATGGCTCTACTATCAGGGCTCGCCCGACAACGGCAAAAGCTGGTACATCTCGCGCTGTGAGATAGCCTTTAAGAATAATATCCCAGAGCTTATTTAAGCTCCGACCGCGCCGAGCCTCGGCGCGGTGTTTTTTGCGGCGATTTTTTGTTGAAAGCTATTGACAATTTTATTTCAACGTGCTATAATATTCCCGAGATCACAAAAGCTCCCGATCTCAGCAAACAAAGCAGAAAGGAACCGAGCTGCAAAATGATAAACATAAAATTTGACGCTCAGCCGAGCAATATCTTCTCGAAAAACCTCGAGACGAGCAAGCCCGAAAAATTCATCCCCGATTCGCCGATACGCGACTACACAGTCTGCATACGCCCCGACCGCGACAATGAGGCGAAAAAGCGCGGTGACGAGCTCGTCGAGATAATAAAATCGAACATCATCGCGGATTTCGAAAAAAACGAAGCCTACTGCGCAAAGCACACCGATGAGCATATCGATATGATGGTTCATGTCTCGACCTTTATCATCAAAAACGGCTTTATATACATGACCTATTATGCAAACACCGGAACGTCTGCCGAGGATCCTACGATGCAGGAGGCGCGCTTCGCCATCTGCCCCGAAAGCGATCCCTCCGACATGACGATCTCGGTTATCCAGAAGGTCGGTGACACGCTCGACGGCAAGCGCATCGACCGCGTTTATGACACGATCCTCCTCGAAAAGGACGATGACACGCTCTACATCCTCTGGACTGCCTCGGCGGACGGGCTTTACTACCGCTTCTACCGCACCTACACGATCTCGACCTCGACCCTCGGCGCGATATATCCCAACCGCTTCAAGGTCGGCGAGGTAACGAACGACTTCTCGGCAAGCGGTATCGTCACCGCCCTCTCCGAAAACGGTCTCGGACACAAGACTATGTTCAGTGACATCGGTATTATGCAGAAGCTCTCGACCAGGCTCGAAAACGGCGAGACCTGGTACTACACCGGTGCATATTCGGGATATTTCAACTGTATAATCAAGAGCCGCGACTTCATCACCTGGGAATATGTCGCTTCGCCCGACTTTATCAACCTTTCGCACTGGGAAAACGCAGTTTACGTTATCGGCGACAAGTGCTGGTATTTCGTCCGTCAGGATGAGTGTATGCAGGGCTTCCTCACCTATTACGATCTCTCGACCGGAAAATGGGCGGCTCCGATTCTCATCCGCGATGCTCAGTCCCGCTCGGATTTCATTTTCAACAACGGTGAGCTTTATCTCATCCACGCGCCGATCGACCGCGACGGCTTCGGTATCGTTCGAGTCGATCAGAACGCTCCCGAAAACAGCAAGCCCATCGCAGTCTGCCAAATGAAGAGCAGTCTCTTCTACCCCTTTGCGAGAATATACGGCGACCGAGTTTATATGTCCTACACCATCGCCCGCAAGCATATTCGTCTCGTAAGCTTCGGCATCGAGGAGCTCAGCTCCGACCGCAAATGATACTATCAGGGATCAGCCTCGACCTCGAGGCTGATTTTTTCGTTGACTTCGCAAATATTTTACATTATCCTGTGTACAAACGCCGCAAAGTATGGTATAATATAAGGTAAGGATTTTTTGAAAAGCATCCTCGAAATGATAATGGAAAAGAGCAGTAATTGTAAATGAACCTGCGAGTAGCAACCTATAACCTAAAGGGTACCGGACTCTGCTTCGGAGTACACAGCTGGAAAAAACGCCGCGAGCTGCTGCGTGACACGATAGCACAGCTAAATGCCGACCTGATCGGAGTTCAGGAGCTGACACCGATAATGAAGCTCTATCTCTCAAACGAGCTTTCGGACTATAATTTCGTCGGAAAGGGACGCGGAGGACCGATACTCGACGAGCATTCGGATATCGCCGTTCGAAACGGGATCGGGATAGAATACAACGCCACCTTTCCGCTGGCCAAGGGCAAAAGCGGACGATATCTCTCGATCCGCTCTCCTCTCTCGTGGATATTCCCGAGAATATGCACCACAGTCGTGCTGAAGCTCGGCGACAAACGGATCAGGATGTTCAACACACATCTCGATGTGTCGAGCGAGGCGGCGCGGATATTCGAGCTGAAACTCGTCTGTCGGAGAATGGAGGAGTTTAATGCGTCCGACCCGCTCCCGACAATACTTACCGGAGATTTCAACGCTTCACCTACTTCGCGCACAATACAGCTTCTAAAAAGCTTTGAGCTTCCGCGTCTTTCAAGCGTTTCGGAGTCGCCCGAGGGTGGAACCTACCACTTTTTCAAAGGAAAAGAATCCAATATGCGGATCGATCACGTTTTCGCAAGCCCCGAATTTTCGGTGGTCTCGAGTGAGATAATAAAAAGCTCGCAAAACGGTGTCTATCCGTCGGATCACTATCCGCTGCTCGTAACGCTTTCGATCTAAAAAATCTCCACGTTAAAATCTTACCTCGAAAGGCAGGAAAACTAAAATGTCGGCTGCAAAACAAGACCTCATCGGAGCAAAACAGCGTTCCCTATTCAAAAAGCGGCTTCGAACCACATCAAAGCTCACGCTTTCGGCAGCTCAAATAATAATTCTCGGCTTTCTCGCTCTGATTTTTCTCGGCGGAATACTCTTGTCGCTCCCGATCTCATCCGCATCGGGTAGCTTTACGAGCTTTGCCGATGCCATGTTCACCTCGGTGAGTGCGACCTGCGTCACCGGTCTCACGGTTTTACCGACCGGTACATATTGGAGCCTTTTCGGGCATATCGTGATCATCGTTCTGATCCAGATCGGCGGACTCGGCTTTATGACCCTCGCCGTAATGCTTTCGATCTTCGTAAAGCGTCAGATAACGCCGCGTGAGCGCGTGATAGTCGCCGCCTCGTTCGGACTCTCGGATTACGGCGGTACGATAAAGCTCGTAAAACGGATACTTCTCGGAACTCTCCTAATCGAGCTTTCGGGAGCCGTTCTTTTGGCAACACAGTTTATCCAGAAATTCGGGATCATCCGCGGGATATGGTACGGGATATTCCACTCGATCTCATCCTTCTGCAACGCGGGCTTTGATCTTTTCAACGGCTATGAGGGTATGCGCGAAAATTATGTCATCGGCGTGACGCTCATGCTGCTGATCGTGATCGGCGGAATCGGCTTTGTTGTCTGGGATGATATAGTGAATCGCATAAAATCAAAAAAGCGCATATCGCTATATTCGCGGCTCGTTATCGCGGCAACTCTTTTTCTCCTCATCTCGGGAACGCTATTGGTCGCCTTCTTCGAATGGAGCAATCCCGACACAATCGGAAATATGTCGGTGATAAATAAGCTCTATCACAGCCTTTTTCAGTCGGTAACGACCCGAACCGCCGGGATCGATCTTATCAACAACTCGAAAATGACCGAATCCTCTCAGCTCGTCTGCCTCTTTTATATGCTGGTGGGCGGTGCCTCCGGCTCTACCGCAGGCGGAGTCAAGGTCGGAAGCTTTGCGGTCCTCGTGCTTGCGGTCTTCAGCCTGACAAAGGGACGAGAAGAGATCGTGCTTTCGAACCGACGCATCCCCCACGAAACGGTCGTTCGCGCACTGACCGCATTTTCGATAAACCTCACCGCCGGAGTTTTCGGCGCACTGATCATCTCTGCGGTCGAGGGAGTCGGACTTCTCGCTTCGCTCTATGAGACGATCTCGGCGATCTCGACCGTCGGACTCTCGCTCTCCCTCTCGCCGACACTGACTGTATTTTCGAAGCTGATCGATATGCTGCTCATGTTCTTCGGCAGAGTCGGAATACTCACAATAACCTATTCCTTCATGCTCAAAAGCGCACGAAGGAAGGCTTCGATACGCTTCCCCGATGTAAATCTCATGATCGGATAACATTAAGAAAGGATCGACTGATATAATGAAAAGGAAAAAGCGCAGCTTCTGCATAATCGGTCTCGGACGCTTCGGTCAGACCCTCGCGGTAAATCTTGCCAAAACCGAGCATCAGGTGCTCATAATCGATGAAAACGAGGAGGTCATAAACGCCCTGAGCGACACCGTGACAAACGCCGTTGTCGGCGACCCGACAAGCGAATCGGTGCTTCGTGCCGCCGGAGTCGAGGATTACGACTGTGCGGTGGTTGCGACCGCCGAAAACATAAACGACAGCATACTTACGACTCTCGCATTAAAGGATATCGGAATAAAGCAGCTCGTTGCCCGTGCCTCGAGCGATCAGCATCGCCGCGTGCTTGAAAAGCTCGGTGCAGATATGGTGGTCTTCCCCGAAAAGGATATGGGCGAAAAACTGGTCGGCATACTCGACCGAAACAATGTCCTCGAATACATCGAATTTTCGGACACACACGCGATCGTCGAGGTCGCCGTTCCCGAAAAATGGATCGGAAAATCCCTCGCACAGCTCGATGTTCGTCGGAAATACGGCGTGACCGTACTCGCGGTGAACGCCCCCGAAAGCGGGATGAACATCTCGCCCGACCCGACAAAGCCCTTTTCCGAGGACGAAACGGTCGCGCTTCTCGGCGAGATAGCCGCGATAGACCGAATTACAAAATAAACCTACAGGAGTGATCACAGCTATGTCAAGGCTGACCGAATTTTACGATTACATCGCGGGAAAGACCGTATCGGTCATCGGTATCGGTATATCCAACCGCCCGCTTATAGATTTTCTGCTAAAGCACGGCGCATCAGTCACCGCGCGCGACATGAAGACC
>CAYRKS010000050.1:0-5536 GCA_964424855.1 uncultured Lachnospiraceae bacterium | reverse complement strand
ACCGCCGACAAGCTCGGGGAGCTTTCCTCAGAGCTTGAGGCAAAGGGAGTAAAGCTGATCCTCGGTGAGGATTATCTCGAAGGCATCAACGATGAGCTGATCTTTCGCGCCCCGGGTATCCGCCCCGATCTTCCGCAGTTCAATGCGGCGGTCGAGCGCGGCTCGATACTCACCTCGGAGATGGAGCTTTTCATTGAACTCTGCCCCTGTAGGATATTTGCGATAACCGGAAGCGACGGAAAGACCACCACAACGACGCTGACCTACACCTTCCTCTCGCGTGAGCTTGAAAAAAACAACAGTCACGCAAAGGTATTGGTCGGCGGAAACATCGGAAAGCCTCTGCTCCCCGAGATCGACAGCATCGGCGAGGATGATTTTGCCGTTGTCGAGCTTTCGAGCTTCCAGCTCCAGAGCATGAAGCGTTCCCCATTTGCCGCCGCTGTAACCAATGTAACGCCGAACCACCTCAACTGGCACACCGATATGGAGGAATACACACTCGCAAAGGAAAATATCTTCCTTCATGAGGGAAATGAGCGTCTCGTACTGAATTTCGGCTGTGAAGCGACCCGAGCAATGGCATCGCTCACCGACTCGGATATCACCTATTTCAGCGCAAAGACCGAGCCTACACTCGAAAATGCCTCGGCGGCGATATTCGAAAGAGACGGCGTGATCGTCCGAAAGACTGCTTCGGGCGAGGAGACTCTGCTCTCGACCTCTGATATAAAGCTCCCCGGGCGACACAACATCGAAAATTATATGACCGCAATAGCTCTGACCTACGGCTTTGTCAGCCGCGAAACGATTATAGAAACGGCAAGAACCTTCGGCGGAGTCGAGCATCGCTGTGAGCTTATCCGCGAGCTTGACGGAGTGAAGTATTACAACAGCTCTATCGACTCGAGTCCGACTCGAACCGAGGCGGCACTTCGCGCCTTTACCCAAAGAGTGATCGTCATCTGCGGCGGCTACGACAAAAACATTCCCTATGAGCCGCTGGCAAAGCCGCTCATCGACTGCGCAAAGGCAGTCGTACTCACCGGAGCGACCGCTCCGAAGATAAAGGCGGCACTTCTCGGCTCTGACGAATATTCGGGCGAGCCGCCGATTTACGAGAGCGATTCCTTTGAGGAAGCGGCAAGCATCGCCCGCTCTATCGCAAAGCGCGGCGACATCGTTATCCTCTCCCCTGCCTCTGCAAGCTTTGACCGCTTCAAAAATTTCGAGGAACGCGGAAATTACTTCAAGCAGCTTGTAAATGAATTTTAACAAACGAAAGGACATTTGAAAATGGATCTCATTGAACTCACAAAAAAAGCCGAAGCCGACCTCGCGCCGATCTTCGCAGACATAGACAGGATAGCCTTCGATAACACCGTAAAGGTTCTCGACTCCTTCAGAGAGCATAAGATCGATTCCGCCTGCTTCGACGGAACGAGCGGCTACGGCTACGATGACAAGGGACGCGACACTCTCGACCGCGTTTATGCCGATGTTTTCGGTGCGGAGGCAGCCTTCGTCCGCCACAGCATCGTAAACGGAACTCAGGCGATAGCTATCGCGCTCTACGGTCTTCTCCGTCCGGGCGATATCATGCTCTCGCTCACCGGAAAGCCCTACGACACACTCGAGCAGGTCATCGGTATATCGGGTCAGCCGGGAAACGGCTCTCTCGCCGATTTCGGAGTCGAATATCGTCAGGTCGATCTCATCGATTCGGGAGTCGATTTCGATTCCATCGCAAAGCAGCTCGACGAGTGCAAGGATCGCGTAAAGGTCGCGTTCATCCAGCGTTCCAAGGGCTACATGACCCGCCCAACCCTCACGGTAGATGAGATCGGCGAGCTCGTAAAATTCGTAAAGGCACGCTCGAACGCATACGTCGTCGTTGACAACTGCTACGGCGAATTTACCGAGACCAAGGAGCCGGTCGCGGTTGGCGCAGACCTCATGATGGGCTCGCTCATCAAAAATCCGGGCGGCGGAATGGCTGAATCGGGCGGATATGTCGCGGGAACGGCGCGCGCGGTCGAGCTTGCGTCCTATCGTCTCACCTCGGTCGGAGTAGGTCTCGAATGCGGCGCGACCCTCGGCGCAAACAAGAGTCTCATCAAGGGCTTTTTCTACGCGCCGCACACGGTCGCTCAGGCTATGAAGACGATGCACTTTGCGGCATACATCTTCGAGGCTATGGGCTATGAGGTATCTCCGCGCTGGAACGAACGCCGCGCGGATATAATCCAGTCGATAAAGCTCGGTTCGCCCGACGGAATGATCGCCTTCTGCGGCGGTATCCAGAGCGGTTCCCCGGTCGATTCCTACGTTTCGCCGATCCCCGATGCAATGCCCGGCTATCTCGACAAGGTTATAATGGCGGCGGGAGCCTTCACTCAGGGTTCATCCATTGAGCTTTCCTGCGACGGACCGATCCGTGAGCCCTACACGATATATATGCAGGGCGGTCTCACCTACGAGAGCGGAAAATTCGGAATACTCTGCGCCGCAAAACGCCTGCTCGAGCTTTGATCCGCATTTATTGATTAAAACTCGAAAAAAGGAATGATCTCGGAATGAATCTAAAGCTTCTTTCGCTTTTTGTAAAGAACTGTAATGACCTCACCTCGAGAAATCGCGACCGCTGTGCCGCGGCAGCCGGCTTTGTCGGAATAATCTCGAATGTCTTCCTCGCAGCTCTAAAGATCATAATCGGAATAATATCCGGCAGTATCGCAATAACCGCCGATGCCGTGAACAACCTGACCGATGCCGGCTCATCGGTGATAACGATAATCGGCTTCAAGCTCTCCAAAAAGCCCGCCGATGCCGAGCATCCCTACGGTCACAAGCGGATCGAATACATAACCGGTCTGATCGTATCGATGGTGATAACCATTCTCGGTGTGCAGTTTTTGATAAACTCCTTCGAGAGCATTTTCGAGCCGTCGGCGACCGAATATTCGATCCCCGCGTTTGTCGTCCTGATAATCTCGATAATAGTAAAGCTCTGGCAGAGCAGCTTTTATACGACCGTCGGAAGGCATATCGACTCTACCACACTCGCGGCGACCGCCTCTGACAGCCGAAACGACGCGATAACCACCTCGGCTCTTCTGCTCGGTGCGGTAATCGCAAAGCTTGCAAGCATCGATCTCGACGGGATCCTCGGCTGCGCGGTCGCGCTGTTTATAATAAAATCGGGAATAAGCCTGATAATCGAGACCGCCGATCCGCTACTCGGACTCGCGCCCGACCCAAAGCTGACAAGATCGATCGGCGATAAGATACTCTCCTACGAGGGAGTACTCGGCTATCACGACCTCATGATCCACAACTACGGTCCCGACCGCTGCTTCGTCTCGGTACACGTCGAGGTCCCCGCCGAGCAGGATATCCTGGTCAGTCACGACATAATCGACAACATCGAATTCGATTTTCTGCGCGAGACCGGAATGCACGTCGTTATCCATCTCGACCCGGTGATCACAAACAACGCCGAGATGAACGACCTTCACAGCGAGGTCGCAGACATTGTGGGAAAGCTCTCGGCAGAGCTGGGTGCCGAGCTGTCCATGCACGATTTTCGCGTCGTAAAGGGTCAGACTCATACGAATCTTATCTTTGATGTCGCAGTTCCGTTTGATATAAAGCTGACCGATCACGAGCTTCGTGAACGTATCGCGCACGAGATACACCGCCTCTCTCCGACCTACAATTCGGTCATAACCTGTGACCGATGCTATTCCCAGACGGTCGAGGGAGAGGAGCTTGACCGCTCCAAAGGCTCGGATCGAAGGAAATAAATAATTCTTCGCCACAGACGCTTCGCCGATCGAATACATCTGCATTCAGGTCAAGGAAAATTCGCTCGGTGCATTCACCGCAGCTGACGCGGTGATCGAATAAACATGAAAAAAAGCGGTGGATTACGCATCCGCCGCTTTTTTGATATCATTATTTTTCCCACAAAACGATCTCGTCCGACTCGATCGTTTTTTTAATATCTATTATCCGCTGATTCGAGGAGCCGCGAAAACGCAGTCTGAGATCCTTTTTCGCCTCGACAAAGCGTCCATCCACCAGAACATCGAGAAGCCCCAAAAGCTCATCGGTAGCCTCACAGCGCGGATGCGAACCGTCTCTCTTAAGCTCCTCATAGGTAAAGCCCGAATACGCCCAAATGCTCTTTTCGGGGAAGGTCGATCTCACGCGCCTTACGAACGGGAGCAGCGCGATCTGATTTGACGGTTCAAATGGGTCTCCGCCGAGCAGAGTCAGCCCGGCGATATAATGCGGTTCAAGAAGCTTCAAGAGCCGATCCTCGACCTCTTTCGTGAACTCGTCACCGTAATTAAAGTTCCACGTTTCGGGCTGAAAGCAGCCCTCACAGTGATTTGTGCAGCCAGAGACAAAGAGCGTCACGCGAACGCCCGGTCCGTCTGCAATATCACAGTCCTTAATATTGCAGTAATTCATATCAGAGATGAAGCACCCTGTCCTTTATCTCCTGCGTGCGTCCCTGATTCCAGAACTGAGTTCCGATATAGCCGCAGGTACGACGTGCGACATTCATCTTGTCCTGATCATCGTTTCCGCACTGCGGGCAGACCCATACGAGCTTTCCGTCGCGCTCTCTTATCTCGATCTCGCCGTCATAGCCGCACACCTGACAGTAATCGCTCTTGGTGTTCAACTCGGCGTAAATGATGTTGTCGTAGATGAACTTCATCACTTCGAGGACTGCTTCGAGGTTGTTCTGCATATCCGGAACTTCGACATAGGAGATCGCGCCGCCGGGCGAGAGATGCTGGAACTGCGCCTCAAACTTGAGCTTCGTAAAGGCATCAATCTTCTCGGTGACATGAACGTGATAGCTGTTGGTTATATAGCCCTTGTCGGTTATTCCGGGAATAACTCCGAAACGCTTTTGCAGGCACTTTGCAAACTTGTAGGTCGTGGATTCGAGCGGAGTTCCGTACAGCGAGAAATCGATATTGTGCTCCGCCTTCCATCTCTTGCAGGAATCGTTCATCTTCTGCATTATCTCAAGTGCAAACGGAGTTGCCTCGGGATCGGTGTGGCTTCTTCCGGTCATGTACTTTACACACTCGTAAAGTCCGGCATAGCCGAGCGAGATCGTCGAATATCCGCCGTAAAGCAGCTTGTCGATCGGCTCACCCTTTCCGAGTCTTGCACACGCGCCGTACTGCCAGAGGATCGGAGCTGCGTCCGAAAGAGTTCCCTTGAGGCGGTTGTGGCGACACATGAGCGCACGGTGGCAGAGCTCGAGTCTTTCCTCGAATATCTCCCAGAACTTCTGTACATTTCCGCCCGAGGAAAGCGCGATATCGGGAAGGTTTATCGTAACGACACCCTGATTGAAGCGTCCGTAATACTTCGGCTGATTCGTCTCGGGATCGACATAGGGAGTGAGGAAGCTGCGACAGCCCCTGCAGGGATAGCAGGGTCCCTCGCCGTTTTTATCGACCTTTAAGTCGAGCATCTTCTTTTCGGATATATAGTCGGGGACCCC
>CAYRKS010000049.1:0-10864 GCA_964424855.1 uncultured Lachnospiraceae bacterium | reverse complement strand
TCGCCCGCAGAGGTCGCGGTGTAGACCTTTTTCATCCCATCGAAGGGATATCTCCAGTATACTGCGCTTGCCGACGGCTTTATGATTATCGGATAGGCAAAGCCGAGCGATTCCTTCGTAAGAGCCGATTCAAGCTCGGTCTCGGGTGTGATTATTTTTGTCTTCGGATAGAGTATGCCGTTTTTGTCGCAGTCCTCATAGAAGGATGCCTTGTACGCCAGACGCTCGAAAAGCTCGGGGGCGATGTAGGGGACGATATATCTCGGGCGCAGACGGTCGCCGTAATGTATAAGCATCGAGGCGTAATCGTCTGTACAGCCGAAGGCGATGAGAGTCGCGTCCTCATGCTTTGCGGCGAAATCGGTCAGAGTTTTTATCATGACCTCGGGCTCGTCGATATGCTCGACTATCGTGAATTTTATGATCCGCGTGTAATTTGACGCGCCGATCGCATATCGCCCGAAGGCATATGACTTCACCCCGTACTCCTCATGAAAGGCGCGCGCAACATTGTAGCAGTTGAGATCCGCGCCGATCAGTACGGGAATAATATTCAGCTTTTCCATTTATATGAAAATCCTTTCGAACTGTAAGCTCTGAAAGCTTGTTTTATTTTTCGTCAATAAAGAAGCGTTTGTACCAGACAAGGAAGGTGAAGACCGTCCAGATCTTACGCTGATTGTTAGCCTTTTCGGTAAAATGCTCATCGAGCAGCCGTAAAAGCGCATCGGTATCGAAAAACTCCTTTGCAAAGTCGGACTCGAAATAGCCCTTTACGATGTCGCGATATTTCTCCTCGCGCAGCCAATAGCGGATCGGAACGGGAAAGCCGACCTTCTTGCGGTCTGCCCACTCATCGGGGAGTGTTTTGTTCGCCGCCTTACGGAAGATGTATTTTGTATTCTTACCGTTGATCTTGTATTCGTGAGGCAGAGACTCCGCCTGCTCCATGACAACTCGGTCGAGATAAGGAACCCGAAGCTCGAGCGATGCCGCCATACTCATGCGATCCGCCTTGAGAAGTATATCACCTGGCAGCCAGAGCTTGAGATCGAGGTACTGCTTTTTGTCGAGCTCGGACTTGTCCCTGACCTTGGCATAGATCGGAGCCGTGACCTCACGCGCCGTCTTTCCGACGCGGTATTCGGGCTTCAATATCTCATATGCGCTCCTTTCATCCCAGACCAGAGCCTGACCGATGAAATAGTCCTCGGGTCTTCCGCTCGATTTTATAATGAAATCGTGTCCCTTGAAATATGGCAGACGCTTTGCGACAGCCGCGGCGGCGGCTCTGATCGAGCTCGGCAGCTTTTTGTAGCGTTGCATCATCGGGGTCTCGTCGTACCATTCGTAGCCGGCGTATATCTCATCCGCACCCTCTCCCGAGAGAACGACAGTGACCTGCTCCTTTGCAAGCCTTGCCAAAAACCAGAGCGGAACGCTCGAGGGGTTCGACTGCGGCTCGTCCATGTGATACTGTATATCGGGAAAGGCATCGAAGCACTCGTCGGCGGTTATAAGCTTTTTGTAGTTTTCGATACCGAGCCGATCCGAAAGCTCCTTGGCGTAATCGGTCTCGTTAAATTTGTTGTAGTCGAAGCCGACCGAGAAGGTCTTATCCGGCATAAGGCAGGCGGTTATATATGACGAATCGACTCCGCCCGACAAAAACGCACCGACCTTGACATCGCTTATACGGTGTGCCTTGACCGATTCGTTCACGGTCGCGTCGATCTCATCGACCAGCTTGTCAAAGTCCCCCGGCTTCTCGGTGAAATCAGCGTCCCAGTAGCTTTTGAGCTTCATCTCGCCCCAGCCGTTCTCGGTCTTATCGATCGTGAAAAAGTGCGCGGGCGGCAGCTTGTAAACGCCTTCGAAGAAGGTCTCGTCGCCCGACGAATACTGGAAGGTCAGATACGGACGCAGTGCCGCCTTGTTTACCCGCTTCACAAAGCCCGGATGCTCAAGGAAGGACTTTATCTCCGAGCCGAAGATATAATCCCCCTCGGCAGTCTTATAGTAGTGGAAGGGCTTTATTCCGAAATAGTCTCTCGCGCCGTAGAGCCTCTGCTTTTTCGAGTCGTAGATAACAAAGGCAAACATTCCGCGAAGGTGTGAGGCAAGCTCCTCGCCCCATTGCTCGTAGCCGTGAACGAGCGTTTCGGTATCGGAACGGGTCTTAAAGGTATGACCCGCCGCTTCAAGCTCGGCTCTCAGAGCCTCGAAATTGTAGGTCTCGCCGTTATAGACGATGACCACGCTGTTATCCTCGTTGTACTGCGGCTGAGAGCCGCCGTCGAGGTCGATTATTGACAGTCTGCGAAATCCGAGCGCGACATCCTCGCCGAAGAATTCTCCGGCGGAATCCGGTCCGCGGTGGATTATCCGATCCATCATTTTATTAAGTATATCCTTACGCTTCTCGAGAAGACCCGTGAAGCCGACAAATCCGCACATAGCATATCTCCGAAAAAATTATTCATACAATATTATATCACATATCGGCGTAAAAATAAAGGGGTAAATCGAAAAAAGTTGCGAAGGAACGCAACTTTTTTTATGAATTTTCGTCCTCAAAGGATTTTCGGTCAAAGCACAGGCTCAGTCATCCGGAAAAACCACGAGCTTTCCTTCCTTATAGCCGTCGATCCCCGCCTTTTGAAGCGCACCGAAAATACGATGGCGCAGTCCTTTGTTGCTTCGCTCGAGTGTCGCGAGCAGCTGCTTCATCGATTCGCGCTCGGTGTTCTTGTCCGCAGGACAGGGCGAGGTTATGACCGGGAGCGGATGATGGTTGACGAAATATCTCACATCCTTCTCCTGTGCATATATCAGCGGACGTATCATCGTGAGATCCTTTCGTGAGAGATAGGTCACGGGCGAAAACGAGCCGAGCCGTCCCTCATAGAAAAGATTGAGCATAAAGGTATCGACCACATCGTCAAAATGATGACCGAGCGCGAGCTTGTTGCAGCCCTGACGCTTGCATTCGTCATGGAGCGCACCGCGGCGCATTTTCGCGCAGAGTCCGCATGGATTTTTCTCCTTTCGAACATCGAAAACAACGTGTGCGATCTGAGTCGGAACGATGACATAAGGGACACCGAGCTCGGCACAGAGCTTTTCGACCTCGGAAAAATCCATCGGCTCGGCAAAGCCCATATCGACGGTTATCGCGACCAGCTCAAATTTTTTCGGATAAAATCTTCTAAGCTCCGCAAGTGCGAAAAGAAGGGTGAGAGAATCCTTTCCGCCCGAGATGCCGACGGCTATTCGGTCACCGTCCTCGATCATCTCGTAGTCATCGACCGCGCGGCGGGTAAAGCTCAATATGCGTTTGATTTCTTTCATTTATTTCTCCTGAAGCTGCATATAATTATGCAAAGCGGTTATTTTATAAAACGGAGGTATACGATGCCGATAAAGCTTTTCATCGATCAGGGACACAATCCGCGCAATCCGAATGCCGGAGCCGAGGGAAACGGCTATCGCGAGCAGGACATCACCTATGCGGTCGGTGCAGCTCTCGCCGAGCTTTTGGAGCAAAACGGCGATTTTGAGGTGCGCCTTTCGCGAAGCTCTCCCGACGAGATACTCGGAACGAGCAATTCCTCGAGCCTTGCCGCTCGAGTGAACGCCGCCAATACGTGGGGAGCCGATTATTTCATCAGTCTCCACACCAACGCCTTTTCGAGTCCGAGCGGACGCGGAGTCGAGGCGTATGTTTTTTCGACAGCCTCGCAAGCCTTTGTACTCGGCGAGGATATCGTTTCGAGCCTGTCGCAGCTGAGCGGCTTTCCCGAGCGCGGAGTTTTTGCGCGTCCGAGCCTCTATGTCCTCAAAAAAACGCGGATGCCGTCGGTGCTGGTCGAGATGGGCTATATAACAAATCCCTCCGAGGCACAGCTGATGGCGGGAGACCCGGGGCTGATCGCTCTCGGGATATACAACGGGATACTGGAATACTTCGGTATGCGATGAGCCTCCGAAGTCCGTATCCGACTCAAAGTCTCCGCTCCGGAGAGGAAAGGAAAGCCCCTGCCCCGTGCATGGGCGGTCAATGTAAAGGATGTTCGAATTTTCAAAAAGCTATGCTTCAAATGTCGCCCGTCTGAATGAGCTTTTCGGGATCGGCAAAAATTACGACTTCATAAGCCGCGAGCTCGATTTCCACAAAAGCCGAGCGAGATTTTATTACATCGACAGCTTTATCGACAGCGACACACTGCAAAGGCTCTATGTCTATCTCAGCTCGCTCGATAAAATGCCGACGGTCGAGAGCCTTGAGGGCTTCGTACACGAAAATATGCCCTGCACAGAGGTGAGCCTTGAAACGGACGGCGAAAGGTTCGTCTGCGCCGTCATGTCGGGAACTGCCGGGATGCTGATCGAGGGCTTCGGCGCGGTCGGGCTGATAATCGACGTTCGGAGCTATCCCACGCGCGGTATCGAGCAGTCGGAAAACGACCGAGTTCTGCGCGGTGCGCACGATGCCTTCACCGAGACCATCAAAAAAAATTCAACGCTCATCCGTCGGCGTATACGCGATCCGCGCCTGACCTTTGAGAAGCTGACGGTCGGAGAAAGCTCGAAAAGCGATGTCGTTCTCGCCTATATAAGCGGACGCGCCGACGAAAGCTATGTGAATGAGCTGAGAGATAAACTGTCGAGCCTCAAGGTCGATGCGCTGACGCTCGGTCAGGAGAGCCTTGCCGAGGCTCTTATAAAACGCCGCTGGTACAATCCGTTCCCTAAATTTCGCTGTACCGAGCGTCCCGACACGGCGGCGGCACAGATACTCGAGGGCTACATCGTGATCCTCTGCGACACCTCGCCCGAGGCTCTGATCCTTCCGACCTGCCTGTTTGATTTCATGCAAGAGACCGACGATTATTACTTCCCGCCGCTGACCGGATCATATCTTCGTCTGCTGCGCTATGCCGTGTTTTTTCTGACGCTCTTTTGGACTCCGACCTGGTATCTCCTGATAAATAATCCCGACTGGATACCGCCGCGCTTTGATTTTCTGCTCGTAAAGAGCGAGGTCAAGCTGCCGATAATCGCGCAGCTTTTCATAATCGAATTCGCGCTCGACGGTCTTAAGCTCGCCAGCATGAACACTCCGAGCTCACTTAACAACACCTTCGGAGTCGTCGGCGGACTGATCCTCGGAGATTTCGCGGTGCAGATCGGGTGGTTCGTTCCCGAGGTCATAGTCTATATGGCGTTCGTCTCGATCGCAAACTTTTCGCAGTCGAGCTATGAGCTTGGCTACGCCTTCAAATTTATGCGAATGCTTTTACTGCTTTTGACCTTTTTGTTCGGACTTTTCGGCTATATCGGCGGTACAATATTGATATTCGTACTCGCCGCGACCAACAAAACGGTGAACGGAAAGCGAAATTATCTCTATCCGCTCATCCCCTTTAACGGCAAAGCCTTAAAGCGGCTCATAGTGCGCGAAAGGCTGAAGTAAGACCGAATTTATTCGATCACGGTCGAAGTCTTCATCGCATTCGAGCAGATTTGGAAGAAGGTCTTTCCGCGGTTTATGAGCAGCTCCTCGCCGTTTTTGTCATAGAGCTTGATCGGCGCGTCCTCGTCAGACTTTTCCCATGTGATCGCTTCACTGCCGCCCATCGTCAGATAATAGCCCTCACCCGAGCCGACCGTTTCGACATCCTTGTGACCCTTGTCATCATTGGTATCGATGACCGGGAGATAGAGGACGATCACGTTGGTGAAGGATATCTGCACCTTTGCGGTGTTGTCCATGTGCTTTTCGTCGATAAACTGCCAGCGATAGTAAACGCCCTCGTCCTCGTTGTACTTGAAATAGGGCTTGTGACCCGAATAATATTTGACCTGAAGATATGTACCCGGCTCGGAAAGGGTCTTTACCTCATCAAAGGGGACAAAATCGAGCGGAGAATCGAAATCCTCGGTCATATCGGTGCGGCATCCGACATAATCTATTCCCTTTGTTATCCTTGCGCCGTCGGTCATAAGGCTGTGCTCATAGCCGAGGTTCGACTGTCTCCAGGAATCGCGGTAGAACATACCGGGTATACTCATGTTAACGCCGTCAAGGTGATCGACCTTTCTCTGGCTCATCTCGGTGTACGCCTGCTCGCTTCCGCCCGCATGGATGTATATCGCATCGTGATTTGCGGCGAAATCGAGATAATATTCGCGCGAGGAGCGGACCGAGCCGACCACCGGGAGATTTTCATAGTCCATAGTCAGCATCATAAGACGGGTATAGCCGCCCTCAACGACGCACTCGTACATGACATCGGCATAGGAAATGCCCTCCTGCGGCATCGCCTGCTTTATATTATTGATCATTATCGAAACCGGGCGGCGGTTTTCGAAATCAATCTCCGACTCGAGACCGGTGAGCGGATTTATTATCCTGTCTTCCTCGACGGGAGCGGTCGTCTCGGGCTCGGCTGTTGTCTCGGGAGCGGTAGTTTCGGTCGTTTCGGGCGGAGTCGTATCGGTTACATCGGTATCCGGCTCGGAGGTTGTGGTTTCCACCGAGCTGTCATCGGTGCTGTCGGGATTGCGGTCGATCGGCTTTTCGCCGCCGCAGGCGATCGCTCCGGTACAAAGCGATGCCAAAAGTAGCAGGCAGATGATTTTTTTCATAATAAGTATAACCTTTCGTTTTTCTTTTTGAGCCGACGAAGCGGTGGCGAAAAAGCCGATTCGGCGGCAGATTTTCTTGCTTTTTGCGTCAAAAACGCGGATGATAAAAGTCCATTTATAATTATAATACATTTTCGACAAAAAGTCAATCCTTTGTTTTCGAATATCACTCAATAATATTTACAATTTATATGTAGAATTTATCAAGAGGATATGTTAAAATATATATATCACAAGAATTCAAAGGGAGGAAACAGCATGACATCAGCATCAAAATATCTTACCTTTCACGGTAAGCCGTTAGTCCGCGAGGGGCAGCAGCTCATTTACGGCAGCATGGAGGACAAATACATCCTCTTTCTCGGGATTTTATCGACGAAGGAAGTAAACCGAAAAACGGTTCCCGACGAGATAATGATCCAGATACAATCGACCGATTCCGACCACAAGGTGATAAAATTCGCCAAAAAGAACGGATTTTACGAGGCATTCGAATTCGGGCGCATCTGGCTCGAGGCGGAGCTTGCCAAGGACTGAAACGATATCAACCACAGACCGAAAAACGTCTTTTGCAGACGTTTTTCTTTATTTAACGAGCCGACGATATATTTTACCACATTCGGCGGATTTTGTCAAGTACCGAGAATATGATTATTCGTGTTGCGCAATTATAACGATCAATTCGCATTTGATGATTTGCGTTGCATAACGTATATAATCATACATAACCGATCGATAATTACCGTGACCCTCGGGCTATGCTAAAAAAACATATGTCGAGTGCGTAAATTCTCGAAAAAAGTATTGCATTTTCCAAAAAAATGTGCTATAATATTTTTGTAAAAACTACCCGTGTGACGGGAATCTGATAAGGGAGCAGAACTTATGAAAACACGTTTATTGAGCCTCGCGCTCGCAGTCTGCATGATCCTCGCGATCTTCCCGGTCGCAGTTCTTGCAGAGGACACGGCTGTCCATATCAAAACAGCTGAAGAGTTTGCCGCAATCACCGAGAACGGCAGCTACATACTCGACAATGACATCGATCTCTCCAAGACCACCTTCAAAGCTATCAAAAAATTCACCGGAAAGCTTGACGGAAACGGTTATACCATTAAGCTCGGAAAGATCGAAGGCTCTTCGGTCGATGGTTCTAACACTACCGCATTCGGACTTTTTTCCTATATCTATCAGGCCACAATTTGCAATCTGAATATTGAGGGAACCATCGAACCCGCCAATGCAGGCTCCGATAACTCTGTCGGCGCGGTCGCGGGATGCGCATTGAGTTCTATCATATTCAACTGCACCTCAAGCATCGATGTCACCGGTTTTACTGCCGATAAAGAAATCACCATATTGTATGTTGGCGGACTCGTCGGTCAATCTCCGGACACCGATATTGCAAACTCCTGCTACTACGGCACCGGCTTGAATAATGTAACGGCTTCTAACATTGCTATGGTTGGCGGTCTCACAGGATATACCGCAACCTCGAATATCGTAAACTGCTACAGTACCGCAGATGCTATGGCAAATGCCACAACTGCATATGCGGGAGTCCTTGCAGGCTTTATTGGTAAAACCGATTCCACCAATGTTAAATATTGCTACATTCCCTCCGGATTCGCTGCGATAGGAAATGAAGACCATCCCGCCGTTGATGTTACCGAGCTTCCCGACTCGCAGATCATCGGCGATACAAGTGACATAGGCAACTGGGAAAATGTAACGATTTCCGATGTTCCCTGTGGCATCTCATCCCTCGGAGAAGCCCTCAACTTTGTAGTCGATCAAAACGCCTCCTCCGATGAGTTCGGCGATGTTAAGCCGCAGAACTGGACAACGACAGGCGGCGTACCGTTGCTGATATTCGGTGAGACCACTCCGGTCAAGCCCACCATCAGCGGTTCTACCTCGGCTGTACGCACCGAAGGCTATGAAGCCTTCACCGTCACCTTCACTCACACCGAAGGCAGTGAGCTTAATATCAAGAATTCGACAAGTGAATTCATAACGATAAAAGACAATAAGCTTTGCATCCCGGCAAACCTCACACACGCGACCTACACCATCACACTCGTCGCAGTTGCGGATGGTATCGAGTCCGAACCTCTTACCTTCACTCTCATAATAACCCCCGCTTCTTCCGGCGGTGAAGAATGCCCTCATGCTAATACCGAATGGCGCGAAGTAACTGCGGCTACCTACACAAGCACCGGACTTGAGCGGCTTTACTGCAAGGATTGTCATACTCCTCTCGATGCTACCCGCGAGATACCCATGCTCGAAAGAAGCTTCGTATTTGACATCTCCTTCCTCACCTTTGATACCAACGGCGGAAGCGAGCTCAAGACTCTGACTACCCTCTTCGGCGCAAGGATCAACCTCAAGGAATTCAGCCCCGTTCGCGATGGCTACGAATTTATCGGTTGGTTTGCTGACGAGGCTCTCACTCAGCCCATCGATAATGTTCAGGTAATCGGCGTTACCACGGTATACGCAGGCTGGGAAGAGGAATCGCTCAGCTTCACCGATGTTGACAAGGACGATCCCTACTATTCCGATATCAAGTATGTCTTCGACAATGATCTCATGGTCGGAACCTCCGAGATCACCTTCTCGCCCGACCTTTCGCTCAACCGCGCGATGGTTGTTACGATCCTCTGGAGAATGAACGGAAATCCGACAATTGATTACCTCATGACCTTTGAGGATGTAGCGGATAATGAATACTATACCGAGGCAGTCCGTTGGGCAGCCTCCGAGGAGATCGTCAAGGGCATCTCCGCGACCGAATTCGCTCCGCTCAACAATATCACCCGCGAGCAGCTCGCCGCGATAATCTACAGATATGTTCAGAAGAACGGCGGCGGCTTCACCGGCGCATGGTATTTCCCGCTCAGATACAATGACATTGCAAGCATCTCCGAATATGCCGATGAGGCTATCCACTGGTGCGTAATGAATGGTATCCTCGAAGCAGACGCAAACAAATATCTCCGTCCGACCGAAGCGGCTACCAGAGCCGAGACCGCTCACGCATTCCACATACTCTCGACGATTGAGTTTTAATTCAAACACAAATTTCCCCGACACACCGTTACGATGTGTCGGGGATTTGTTATATTATGAAAGCTTTTTCGTCAAACGATGACCGTCGCTTCGATCCACGAGGGAACCGTATAGCTGAACTGCGGCTTTCCGTCGATAAATTTCCACTCGGTGTGGATAACTCCGCGCCCCGTGTCGTAATCCGCCGCAAAATGTCCGAGCTCGGGGAGCATGATCGGCTTCAGAACGAGCCTTTCGAGTCCGGGAGCTGAATCGTTTATTCGTATTCCGCCGAGATATTCAAAGAACCAGCCCGCGACCGCTCCGAGCGAGAAATGCGACATACTTATCGAGCGGTCGGGATCGTTTTCGCCGTACCAGCTCTCGGTTATAGCGGTCGCACCCGAATTCAGCATACCGAGCCACGAGGGATCGGTCGGATTTGTCAATATCCTATAGGCATCGTCGGCATGACCATAATCGGCAAGCACCTCAAAGAGGAAGCGTGCGCCGATAAATCCGGTCGTCGTGTGATAATCCGCCTCCTTTACATATTCCGAAAGACGATCGGCGAGTACCTGACGCTTTTCTATCGGAGCGATACCGAAGGCTATCGGCAATACGATACCGCACTGGCAGTGCGCGTCATAATCGTTTTCCTCGAGATGACGGCGGTTGAACTCCTCAGTCGCAAGCCTTGCGCGGTCGGCAAGCTCCTTCGATTTGTCATCATCTCCGAGTATCGCGGCGACCTCGGAAACTGTACTGAGCATACGGATATACCAGCAGCCGCCGAAGAATTCGGTGTTCGGAGTTATTCCGCTCGGCGAGAGCCAGTCATTATACTGATGACTTATTCCGTTTTTCGGGAGTATCATTCCCGGCTCCTCCTGCCGCTTGTCGATGAGCTTCAGCATTTCGGGATAGCGTGCGCGGAGGATATCAACATCTCCGTAGAAGCGATAGAGCGCGTAAGGAATAACATAGGTCTCGTCCTCCCACGCATACGGACCATCATGCATTTTTATTCCGTTATCGGTCCAGCGCGCCAAAAAGTCCGAATTGTCGGTCATAAAGCAGGCGGCGTGAACAAACAGCTCGCTGTCGCCGTTCCAATAATTCTTTTCGCGGGTCGGGCAGTCGGTCGGACCGTTCGAGA
>CAYRKS010000048.1:0-10968 GCA_964424855.1 uncultured Lachnospiraceae bacterium | reverse complement strand
AAGGACGCGGGAGACCGCGCGCTGAAGAGCCTTGATCCCTATATCCTCACGACCGAGCATGATGTGGGCGAAGGAAAACGCCTGATCATCGCGATAAATTATTCGTCAAAGGCGAAAAAGTTCGATCACGAGCTGAAAAACGGTTGGAAAATATCCCGCACGCTTCGCGGCGGCGAGGTCATCGAGCCGCACGACGCAGCGATAATCGAGCTTGAGAAGTGAGGGACGGAAATGCTGTTTCTTTGCGAACCAAACCGCGTTCGCCGAAGCTATATCGGCGGTCATCGGATAGATGCCCTACGCGGTAAAAACGCCCCCGACGCTCTCTGTCCCGAGGAATGGATAGCCTCCGTGACCTCGGCGCAAAATCCCGGCTGCCCTCCGACCGAGGGACTTTCAAGGACGCGGGACGGTCGGTTTTTGTCCGACATTCTCGCCGAGCATCCCGAATATCTCGGAAAATACTCCGAGCTTCCGATACTTCTCAAGCTGCTCGATGCCTCCGAGCGTCTGGTGATACAGGTTCACCCGACCGTCGAATTTGCCAAGGAGAATCTGAACTCGCCCTTCGGCAAGACCGAATGCTGGTATGTGCTTTCAGCCGACCCGGGGGCGCACGTCTATCTCGGCTTCAAGGAGGGGATCACCCGCAAAGAGCTTATCGACTGCTTTGATCGTCAGGAAATCGAGCGTATGCTCGGACTTCTGCACAAAATAGAGCTCTCGCCGGGCGACATCTGGCTGGTTGACGGCGGAGTTCCGCACGCCATCGGCGGCGGATGCCTTCTCGCCGAGCTTCAGGAGCCGACCGACCTCATGGCAGTACCCGAGCGGGTAACGCCGAGCGGTCGTGTACTGCCCGAGGAAAGACTGCACTGCGGTCTCGGCTTCGAAAGGATGTTCGATATGTTCGACTACACCGGATATTCGCTCGAGGAGCTTAAAAAACGCTTTTATCGTAAAGCCGACGGCTCCGCTCGGACAGAAAGGCTCATCGGTGAGGAGCTGACCGACAAGTTCGCGCTCGACGAATTCAGAGCCGAGGACAGTCTTTCGCTCGGATACTCAGAGCTTCCGCGTGTTTTCGTCGTACTCGAGGGAAGCGGCTTTATCGAGGATGCCGACGGCTCGTTCGAGCTTTCGGCGGGAGACTGCGGATTTATTGCCTCGGGTTCGACTCCGAGGCTTCTCGGAAGGCTCAGAGTCATCACCGCCCAACCGTGAGCGGTGCGAGCTCGGACAAATATCACATTTTTTCGATCGGTTTATGATATTTTTTTCATAAACCGATTTTTTTTGCAAATACCTATTGCATTCTTCGAAGCTTTGGTGTATAATATATATGAATAGGCTAAAGTATGCTCAATGCACGGATACGGAGGAGATTTTGAACAGAGACACGATTTACAAAATATTCGGCAGGATACCGACACTCGAGACCGAACGCCTCATCCTGCGCAAAATGCGCACCTCCGACACGCGCGATATGTACGAATACTCACGCCTTCCGAAGGTCACGAAATATCTGCTCTGGGATCCGCACGAGAGCTCCTCGCAGACCCTCGAATATCTCGAATATCTGCAAACGCGCTACCGCCTCGGCGACTTTTACGACTGGGGAGTGGTCTTTCGCGAGAGCGGAAAAATGATCGGCACCTGCGGCTTTACGCGCTTCGACTTCGAAAACAATTCCGCCGAGGTCGGCTATGTACTCAATCCCGACTTCTGGGGCATGGGCATCGCCGCCGAGGCATTGAAAAGAGTTATGCACTTCGGCTTCATGGAGCTTAACCTCCATCGGATCGAGGCAAGATATATGTCTGAGAACTCAAAGAGCCGCCGCGTAATGGAAAAATGCAAGATGAAGTTCGAGGGGATAAAGCGTTCCTCGCTTTATGTCAAGGGACAATATCACGATGTCGGCAGCTGCTCGATCCTCTCGGATGAATTTATAAGGGAATTTTTATGAAAAACACTGATATCATCTCACTCATCGGAATGACCGGCTGCGGAAAATCCAGCGTCGGAAAAATGCTCGCCAAGCGGCTTTGCGCCGACTTTATCGATCTCGACGAGGAAATAATCGCGCGTCACGGCGTTATAAAGGACATATTCGACGAAAAGGGCGAGAGCGGCTTTCGCGAGCTCGAATTCTCGGTGCTTTCCGAGCTTCTCGAGGCGAAGCACGATCGGCTCGTCATACTATCGACCGGAGGCGGCGCACCGACCCATGAGCCGTCGAGAGAGCTTTTGAAGGAAAAAAGCTATGTTGTTTGGCTTCGCCGAGGAGTCGATACGATCCCGAGCGACAGCCCGATACTCACCCGCCCGCCGGTGAACGGCAGCATTGAAAACTACAAGCGTCTGCTCGGTCTGCGCTACCCGATCTACAGAAGAACCGCCGATATGACGGTCTACAACGTCTACCCGCAGCGCACCGCCGCGATGCTTGCAAATAAGATCAAAAAAATAAAGGAGCTAAACCACCATGCTTAAGAAAATCCCCAAGATACTCTCCCCCGAGCTTGTAAAAATACTCATGGAAATGGGTCACGGTGACGAGATCGTCATCGCCGATGGCAATTTCCCGTCCGAGGCTCTCGGTCAGAGATGCGTCCGTGCAGACGGTCACGGTGCGCCCGAGCTTATCGAAGCGATCCTCGAGCTCATGCCGCTCGACACCTACGCCGACCCGGTATTCCTTATGGAAAAGGTTCCCGGCGACGAGACCCCTGTTCCGATCTGGGACACCTATCGCGAGATCATCGCACCTCACACCGATGCGAAGCTCGGAATGATCGAGCGTTTCGCCTTTTATGAGCGTGCGAAAAAAGCCTACTGCGTCGTTGCGACCGGCGAAGAGGCCATATACGCAAACGTCATCCTCAAGAAGGGTGTCGTAAAATAATCCGCTTTATTCCCACGGTTTTTTTGACCGTGGGTAATTTTAAGACCTTCTGCGCTCGGTTCTTCGAGATCGCAGCCTTCGGCAACGCAAACCCAAACCTAAGAAAGGATGTTTAAGAATATGAAACTTCGCAATCTTATCGACTTTAACGACCTCACCCTCGAGGAGTGGAACGAGCTTTATGAGCTTGCCGTCCGCATAAAGAAAAATCCCGCAGACTTTCGCGACCGCTGCCGCGGAAAGATACTCGCCACTCTCTTCTACGAGCCGAGCACTCGGACTCAGATGTCCTTCCAGACCGCAATGATGCGTCTGGGCGGCAAGGTCATCGGCTTCTCCGACCCCAACTCGAGCTCGGTATCCAAGGGCGAGACTCTGCGCGACACGGTAAAGATCGTCACCGCATATTCCGATGTCCTCGTCATTCGAAATCCGATCGAGGGCGCGGCTCTCGCAGCCTCACTCTACTCGCGCGTTCCGGTCATAAACGCGGGTGACGGCGGTCATCTCCACCCCACTCAGACCCTCGCCGATCTCATGACTATCTCCGAGCTAAAGGGCGGTCTCGAGGGACTGACGATCGGTCTGTGCGGCGACCTGCTCAACGGACGCACCGTACACTCGCTCCTTCGCGCCATGTCGCGCTTCAAGAACAACCGCTTCATCCTCATCTCGACCCCCGAGCTGAAATGCCCCGAGTATGTCACCTCGGTGCTCAATGTGAACGGCAACAGCTTTATCGAGGTAAACACCCTCGAGGAGTGCATCGGTGAGCTTGACATTCTCTACATGACTCGTATCCAGCGCGAACGCTTCGCCTCCAAGGAGGATTACGCGCGTCAGTCGGGCATCTACCGCCTCACTGCGGAAAAGATGAAGCTTGCGAAGCCCGATATGGCTGTCCTCCATCCTCTGCCCAAGGTCGATGAGATCGACTACGAGGTCGATGACGATCTCCGCACCAGATATTTCGAGCAGGCGGAGAACGGTATGTACATCCGCATGGCTCTCATCTCAAAGCTCTGCGAGCATGAAAAGACCGGTCGCTCCCCGATCTATCCGCAGCCCGAGGGAGCTTACTGCACGAACCCGCGCTGCATCTCGAACCACGAAAAATATCTCCCCAAGCTCATAAAGGACGGTCGCTGCGAATACTGCGACCACGACTGCTGAAAAACGGCTCTCCCGGACGATGATCGTCCGGGAGATTTTTTGTTCGATTATCTTCTCCGCCTTATACCCCGCGCGACTGCCTCACCTTGACGATCCTGCCAAGCTCGCCCGGATTTGCCGCCTCGAGCGCATCGACCGTCGTTTTGTACCGCTTTGCCACCTGCCAAAGTCCCTCTCCCGCCGCAGGATAGCACAGAAGCAGTGTAGAGCCGCCGACATCGCTCGATATCCGCTCACCGGTCAGTCTTACACAGCCGACCGCGCTCTCGCGTGAGCGTCTCAAAAGCACCGCGCAGAGCGTCACCTCGAAATCGGCGTATATCCGCGACTGATCGAACCGCACCCTCAGCTCGGACGCATTGCAGCTGCATTCGAGGTATATCGGCTCAACAAGCTCGCCGACACTCAGCTCGCATTTTATCGGCAGCTTAAAGTTGAGCGGCGCAAGCTCACCGTCCGAAAGGATTATGCACGAAAGCTCCGCCTCGCCGCTCAGCTGCACCCTTCCGCGCTCGACCGATGCGCTGTTCATCGCCACCTGCGCCTGACTGTCGAGAATGCTCACCGAGGAGCCGAGCTCGCCGAGCGTCCGATCGTCCTCGCGCGAAAGGCTCTCGTTCACCGAAAAATTCGCGCAGACCGCCTTTCCGAGCCGCGAAAGCTCGAGCGTTTCAAGCTCACATTCGCTCTCGTATTCGGTCGAATAGGCATCGAGCGTCAGCTGCGTCTCGGTCTCGGCATAAAGCCTCGGCAGAACATCAAATGCCACATCGATTTCGAGGCACCTTCGCTCACCGTAGGAATTTTCGGCGACCGAGGCGTTTATCTCGGTCGGTATCCCGCGCGCAAAGGCACAGAGCGTACCCGCCGCCGCATTTGAAAAGGTATCGACCCGATCGTCGGCGTTTATTATAAAGGCAAGCGGAAGCCTTCGCGAAAAGCTCCGATAGTCGCCCTCCTCGGTCTGAGCCTTGTAGATACAGTCGATGACCAGCTCGCCCTTTAATGAAATGCTCAGCTCCCCGTCTCCGAGCTGCGGCTTGATCTCATGAAAGCTTATCTGCGCGTCACAGGTGATCAGCTCATCTATCGCCGGCTGCGACGGATCGGGCTCAAGGGTCTCGGAGATGCTCTCGTGCGCCGTTGAGCCTTCGCATTCGATCAGAGTCGGGACGCTTCGCGTCAGCGTCCGAAGTCCCCCATTCTCGCCCTCGACTCGGGGCAGAGTCGATCTGTCCGACAGTATCCGAACATCCGTGATCACGGTCGATCTCAGCGAGAGCTTTCGCGGATTCGAGAGCCGCGCCGTACAGGCGGATACTCTCGGAGAGGTTATCACTTCGACTCCCTCACCCATACCGCCCGGTGAGACCGCGCAACTGTATTCCGCCGCGAAATGCACCGAATGCAGTCGTTCTCCCCCGTCTCCGTCCGAGGAGAATATCACGATATAATCCACCGCGCCGTTAAGCTCGAGCGAGAGCGTTCCGCCGCCGATGAATCTTCCAAGCTCGATCGGACGCGCACTGACTCTGAGTATCCGTTTCACATCCGGATAGGTGTCGGGAAGGATGAACTCCCCCGAAAGCTCGCTCGGGATGCTCCCCTCGAATATCGCCGCTTGCAGCCTTTCCATAAAATTACCTTCCTTCGCAAAATAAATTTCATCTCGTCCGAGCCGCATATCCGATCCGCCCGAACGGTTAAATTATATGCTCACCGCCAAAGCGAAAATTCCGCACCGCCAATATTTATTTTTTTGTAAATTATCCGCAATACGACTTGAAAAAGCTCGCATTCCGTGGTAAAATATCATTATACAATGTTCTCGTTCTCCGCGTAACCGCTTCGAGACGGGAGCATCACAAAAAATGCAATGAAAGGGATCCCTTGCGCCCCTCTCAAAAGACGCAGGATCAATGGAAAATCACACAATGAAAGCATTAGCAGTCCTCGGTGTCGGCAACATGGCATCGGCAATCATAGGCGGTATGCTCTCGTCCGGGCTTTGCAAAGCCTCCGAGCTTCGCCTGTTCGACAAGCTCCCCGAAAAGCTCGCGCCCTACGAAAAGGACGGCGCATATATCGCCTCCTCGCTCACCGATGCGGTCAGCTCCGCCGACTATATCCTTCTCTCGGTAAAGCCTCAGAACCTGAACGAGGTCCTCGGTGAGCTTTCGAAGACCGAGCTTGACGGCAAGACCTTTATCTCTATCTGTGCCGGCATCTCTACCTCGATAATCGAGAAAAAGCTCGGAAGACCCACTCCCGTTGTCCGTGTAATGCCAAACACTCCCCTTCAGATCGGACTCGGAGTCTCGGCTCTCGCGAGAAATTCCTCGGTCAGTGACGAGGCGTTTGAATTTGCGGTAAAGATTTTCGAGTCCTCGGGCATGGTCTTAAGACTCGATGAGAGCGCGATGAACGCGATAATCAGCGTAAACGGCAGCTCGCCCGCTTATTTCTACTATTTCATCGACGCTATGTGCAAATCCGCAAGGGCGCAGGGTCTCGACTGCGACGGGATCGTCGAGGCGGTATGTAAAAGTGTCATCGGCTCGGCAGAAATGCTCATGCGCTCGGGAAAGACCCCCGAGGAGCTTATCCGCGCCGTCACCTCTCCCAACGGAACGACCGAGCGCGCGATGAAGGTCTTCTACAAGGCGGATGTAGCTTCGACCATAGATGAAGCTATGCGTGCCTGCACCGACCGCGCCGCCGAGATGGCGCGTGAGCTCGAGGGCTGAATAAGCTCTCCCTCGCGCCGCACAACGCTCCCCTCCGACTTCTAAATCAAGCCCCCTTCGCATAGGCTTTACAAAAAAACTCGGAGGGCAAAAATGAACACTTCAGGAACACCGTACAAGCTCGCACCGCAGAAAAGCGACATGAAGCTGCTGCTTCTGGCGGCATCCGCGATATTCATATTCGGCGGCTTTCTCGGCTGTGCAGTCTACCGCCTGCTCGGGATCGGAGAGAGCGAGCTTTACGACAAGCTTATCGAACGCTATTTCGTCGCGCTGTTTTATAAGTGCGCCTCGCCGCTCGATGTGCTTTTTGTCGTACTCGACTGCTTTCTTCACGAGCTGTCGGCTCCGGCAGTGATATTTTTCGGAGGCTTTACGCTATTCACCGGAGCGGTGAGTGCGGCGGCTCTGCTTTGGCGCGGAGCCTTGTTCGGATTTTCGCTGACGATGCTGCAATTTTCGTCGAAGGCGGGACTGCTGCTCGACTCGCTCTGCTTTCTCGGAGCGAAATTCGCCGTGTCGATGCTCTGCATAATAATGGCGGCGTATGCCTTCGGATTTTACTATCCGTCGCGAGGACCGAGGCTTTTTTCAAAAGCCTCGCGCGAATATCTTTTCGTCTTCCTGCGGATATCCGCGCTGACCTTCGCAAACGTATGTCTCATGCTCTTTATGATTTATATCTACATATAGAAAACAAAAAGGAAAGGAAATGATAATGAAAATATTCGGAAAGGAGCTCAAGCTCTTCAATTACACGCTCGACGGAAAGGGCGTTAAAAAGGAACCCGAGGGTCCGAAAAACCTCAAAAACTTCTTCAAATACTTCGGCTCAAAGTTCTCGCGTCTCGTCACCGTCAATATCTATTATATCCTCGGAAATTTCCCGCTGATCTTCGCAATGCTCGCGATCTCGGGAAATCTCGACCGCGCCTCCTATGCCCCCGCGTATAAGCTCTTCGCGCCGGTATACGGAATACTCAAGCATTCGCAGTCGCCCGCGACCTCGGTGCTTTACGGTCTCTTCGGAACTCAGGCGGATATCGGCTTCCAAACGGTATTCACAAAAACAGCCTGGGGGCTGTCACTGCTCGTCATATTCACCTTCGGACTGGTAAATGTCGGAACGACCTATATAATCCGAAACATGATAAAGGGTGAGCCGATATTCATGTGGGAGGATTTCTGGTACGCGATAAAGCGCAACTGGAAGCAGGGACTAATAATGGGCATAATCGACCTCGTGGTCTCGGTACTTATCGTTTATGATATAACCTTCTTCTATTTCAACATCACCTATAACACGGTCTCCTCGGGACTCATGAACTTCATGTTCTACGCCAGCCTGTTCATGGCGATAATCTGGTTCTGGATGCGATTTTACATCTACATCCTCATGGTCACCTTCGACCTCTCGATCTTTAAGATAATCAAAAACTCGCTCATCTTCTCGATAATCGGCTTCAAGCGCAATATCATGGCTACCCTCGGTATCGTTGTCATGCTCGTTCTCACCTATGCGATAATGCTGATCGCTCTGCCTATCGGAATAATCATTCCCTTCGTCCTGCTCTTTGCCGACTGCTCCTTTATGGCGTGCTACGCCGCCTTCCCGAAGATCAAGGAGATCATGATCGACCCCTACTACGAGGACAACGAGCCCGAATACAAGGAGGAGCCGATATTCCACGACCTCGGCTGATCGAATTTTGCGATTTTTTTCGACATCACGGAACTTTTTTCGCAATTTTCGCGTCTAATTCTATAATCAAAACAGCTCGATGCGCTTGTCCGCAGCTTGAAGGCTTGTTCATGGTCAAAGCCCCGAGCTGTCCATCGGAATTTTGTGAAAGGCTTGGTCATGAAAATGAAAAAGAAACTTTACGCCGCAGCCTTTATTTTGGCTCTCGCGGCTCTCGGGCTGACCGCCTGTGAAAGAGATGACCCTGTGACCGAGGATACCTCGTCTCAAAATGTATCGACGAAGACTCCCGAAAGCACTGCCGAAGATATTGACGATGCCCTTCCGACCGTGCTTTTTAAGGATAACAGCCTCGAGGTGACAAGGCTCGGAGTGCGTATCAGCTACACTCTCGGCGGCAAGACCTCGGTGCTCTCACTGCCCGACGATTCGCAATGCGAGATCAAGCTGCTACAGCTTTCGGGAGAATATTACCTCGCCGCGATGAACGCGGACTCCGAATGCGCTCTCATACGGCTCGACGGCAAGGACGGCTCGCTCGAATTTTTCAAAGCGAGCTTCGAGACCGATGCTCTGAGCTTTTATGAGCTCGGAGGCCTGACACTTATCGCGCGAAACGGCTCGATCGAAGCTTTGCAGCCCTACAAATTCACGGTGATATCACTTGAAAACGGCTTCGCGATACTCCGCTCGGGTCAAAATTCCGCAGCCGATCCTACGATAACTCTCTGTGACCCCGACTCCCTCGAGCCGAACAAATTTCAAGAGCATGACTCGGGCTGCATGGTCTTCGACAGCTATGTCGTTTCGGACGGGATACTCTTTTTGCTCTGCGGCGACACGGCAGCGGAATACTCCGGCAAAGCATCCTCGATACCGAAGCACGAGATAATATACTCGGATGAAGCATATATCCTGCTTTTGGAAAACGGCACAAGCGAGCTTCGCCTTTTTGACGGCTCAATGAAGCTCATCTTCGACTACGGCTACATAGACGGCACCTTAAAGCCCACGTTCGAAAGAACCGACAACGGTGCAGTGATAACCGTCGAGCTGCCCTATCCGAATTCCGAGCCGTATTTGCTTTACTATCCGAACAAAGCGGGCGATATACTCGATACCCTCGCCGAGGGTGAAGGCTTCTCGATATACCTGACGACCGACGGCGTAAAATTCAGAGGCGAGGGACGAAATTATTTTCTCGACACGGATATAACGGCGACCTCGAAGCCGATCGTATTCTCAAAGCAGGATGAGCTCGACAGCGATATTGTCTCAACCTTCCTCGTCTGGGTCGAGGAGGGCGAGCTTCTCAAGCTCGATGTGACCTATGGCAGAGCCTCTCTCTGCCAAGCCGTACCCTATTCCTCACCCGTGATCGAAAGACACGGCGACAAAATACTGGTAAACGACGGCTATGTCAACGGCTTTTTGATCGATGAGAGCGGAAATATCCTGTTAAGCAGCAGCTTCGGAGAAATATCCGCAGTCGGAAGCTATTACAAAATAATCCCGCCGAGCGGAGGAGTCTATTCGGTAAATTACTACCGCTCCGACCTCACACCGCTCACAGACACGCCGCTGATCACTCCGAAGGAGCTTCCCGACGGAAGCATAATCGGTATCCTCGACAACCATTTCGAGATGTTCGATGCCGACGGAAGCAAGACTGCGGAAAGCCTTGAATACGAAGCGGCTCTTACGATCGTTTATTCGGATGAGGTGTCCGAATACGGTCCGATGCTGCTCGCGGTCGAGGGCGGCAGGCTGAAGCTGATAGATCAAAACGAAAATACCCTTGCGGATTTCGGCGATTACGACCCCGAGCTTGCCTTTCACTATATGCTCTCGGGCTACATCGACAAGCCCGAGCTGTACGGCGGCGACACCGAGCTGCCGGCGGCATATTACTTCGTCTTCGAGGATCCGAACGATGTCGATAACGAGCTTAACAGTCACACCGTAGAATACTGGTACTCACCGACGACAAAGGAGTCGGGAATATATGACGGCGGCTATTCCGCTCTCGGCTATGCAAAGCCGGTGCTTTACCTCTACCCCGAAGGGACTGCCGAGCTCACGGTGAGCTTCGAGCATCCCGAGCGTCTCACGACCGTATATCCCGAGTACAACAACGGCTGGAGCGTGACCGCCGAGCCGAACGGAACGCTTTCGATCGACGGCAGGAGCTATTATGCCCTCTACTGGGAGGAGGATTCGAGCTATATCCCGAGCTTCACGCACGGATTTATCGTCGAGGACAATTACGCCGAATTTCTCGAGGAAAAGCTCTTCGAGATCGGTCTGACCGAGCGGGAGGCAAACGAATTTATAATCTATTGGCTCCCGAGCCTTGAGAAAAACGAACGCTCGCTCGTATATTTTGAGCTTACCGAGGAGCGAGAGGCACAAAACAAGCTCAATCTCTCCCCCGCTCC
>CAYRKS010000047.1:0-10976 GCA_964424855.1 uncultured Lachnospiraceae bacterium | reverse complement strand
CAAAGTCTGCCTGCGCTCCGAAGATACCGCTCTTTTGCTTCTTTTCCTCGTTCGTAATGACTCCGCTGGCGTTCATCTCGGAGCCCGTGCCGAAGACCGTTACAATGACTCCGAGCGGGATGAAGCGGCTCGGAAAACGATGCGCACAGGTCTCCAGCTCCCAAATGTCCTCGTCACACATCGCCTGCGCCGAGACGATCTTGCAGCAGTCGGATACCGAGCCGCCGCCGACCGCGAGTATCAGATCGATCTTGCTTTCACGCGCGAGCCTTGCGCCCTCCTTGACCTTTTCGTAGGTGGGATTCGGCATGATCTCCGAAAATTCTGTAACGTGCTTTCCGGCTGAATTCAGTATGGTCATAACCTCATCGTATATGCCGTTTCGCTTTATCGAGCCGCCGCCGTAGGCAAGCAGCACATTTTCGCCGTAATTCTTCAAAATATCGGAAAGCTGCGCCTTTACGCTGCCTTTTCCGAAGAATACCTTGGTTTTATTCTCGTAAATAAAGTTGTTCAATTCACTGACCTTTAGCTGAAAAGCTTCCTTTCTCGCTTTTTGCGGATATACTCCGAGACGTTTCGGACAAACCCACCATATATATTATAGCAAAAGCGAGACTGCTTGTGAAGTCTCGCTTTGTTCATTAGTATTAACCTGTGAGTTATAACCGACTGTAGGGATCGAACAGCTCGCGTTCGATGCTCTTTGCCGCATCGAGAAAGCATTCGACCGTCGGCGAAGGCTCGGGAGAGTGGAGAAGACCGTAGGGGATCGAATGCTCCCAATCGACCGGTAACAGCTTCAAAAAGGGATGCACCTCCGCCCAGAGCGGAACGGCTATCAGTATCTCGTTCGAAGCGTCACAGCGGTTGAAGATGTCGATCGAATAATAATCGAAGTCGATGATCCTTGCCTGCGGACAGCGTTGGTGAAGATCGTCGCGAAGCTCATCGACATATCGACTCCAGCCTCGGCGCATCATCAGAAGCGTTTCGCCTTCAAGGTCGGAGATCGCCAGCATAGCCTTTGAGGCGAGCGGGTGGTTCGGCGCGACGGCACAGCAGAATTTTTCGCGCGAAAGCTCAAGCCCGTTGCAGTGGCGAAGCTCGAGCATGGTATCGTCGAATATTCCGCCGACCACATCGATGTTTTTTCCGAGATCGGCGAGTATCTCACGCGCATTCTCGGGCGAATTTTCAAAGGGGACGATCTTTATCTTCATCGTCGGGCAGATATCGCGCACTCGCTTCCAGACTCCCGCGAGGCGTTTTGTCGGAGTCGCGGGTGATGAACCGATCCGTATCGTGCAGAAATCGTCGCGCATGGCGTTTTTGGCGCGTGCTACCGAGTCGCGGCTGTAGCTTATTATGTATTTGGCATCGCGATAGAGCGAGATACCCGCCTTTGTAAGGACGAGTCCACGGTGATTTCGCTCGAAAAGCTTTACTCCGAGCGAATCCTCTAAAAGATTTATCTGCTTTATTATCGCTGTCGGGGTTATGAAGCTCTTTTCCGCCGCCTTGTTGAAGCTCCCCGCGTCGGCGGTTCGGATGAAGGTCTCAAGCTGTGGATTGTACGTGATCTATCGCTCCTTTTCTGTGATCAATTGAGAAATTCGCGTATCTCGCGCTCTGCGGTCAAAAGCTCGGTGTGCAGAGCCGATGCCGAAAGGCGTATCGCGCCGTTTCCGAGGATTATCAGCTGCTCCTGTGAGTCCGAGGTCGCGACGCGGACTCGATTGTTTTTCGCAAGCTCGTGCGAGACCTTCTCGATGTAGGTGTCGGCGGTTTCCGCCTCCTTGGTGTAGACAACGCTCACTCCGGCGTGACGCTCGAGCTCACCGTGATTGCCCTTTACCCGATATGCGTCGAAAACGATTATCATCTCGGTCTGCCGATAGCCCTGATAGTTGCATATCCGCTTTATCAGCTCCTCGCGCGCAAGGTCAAGGCTCGTCTCGGACAGCCTTCGAAGCTCGTCCCACGCGAAGATTATGTTGTACCCGTCGATGAGAAGATATTCCTTTCCCGAATAATCGCGCGGCGCACGCTTGATCGGCATGGGCTTTGGCGCGGAACGCACCTTCGGCGGCTCGACCGAACGCTTTTTGATCGGTCCGTAGGTGCGCTCGAATATCGCCATAAGCTCCGCATCGGTCGCGACCGTCTTCATATAGCGTTCGACCCGCTCGGCGATCTCCTCCTTGGGATCTAGCTCTATCCCCGCATCGAGATGCTTGTGAGACGGTACTTCGTTCCACTTTACCACAGTTCCGGCTCCGTGCGAGCAGAAGATCGAATCGGCGGGATTTTCGGTGTCGCGCTCGGGCTGATAGCCGATGTCGGCTATTATCTCCTCGCTGTTGTGGCACTTTTCCCAGCCGCGAAGCTGCATCGAGAGCTTGCCGCGTCCCTTTGTCGCGGCAAGCAGAAAGCGGTTGTAGTCCTGAAGCTCGGACACGGGGGCATGACCCGTGAGGATCGTCCTGTCATCGAGCGTTTCGGTCGGCGAGAGACTGCCGCTTCGGTTGAGAAGATCGGTCATAAGCTTTCCGACGAATTCGGTCGGGGTCTCGATCCTGAAATCGTACCACGGCTCGAGTAATATGCTTTTCGCGCTCATCAGTCCCTGACGCACCGCGCGATAGGTCGCCTGACGAAAATCTCCGCCCTCGGTGTGCTTCAGATGTGCGCGTCCTGCGACTAAGGTTATTTTCATGTCGGTTATCGGTGAGCCGGTCAGTACTCCGATATGCTCGCGCTCGTTAAGATGAGTCAGCACCAGCCTCTGCCAGTTGAGCTCGAGCTGATTTTCCGAGAGCTCGCTTGAAAATTTCAATCCGCTCCCGCGCGGCAGCGGCTCGAGCAGCAGCTGCACCTCGGCATAATGCCTCAGCGGCTCGTAGTGACCGATACCGATCACCGGCTCGGAGATCGTCTCGCGGTAGGCGATGCCTCCGTCGGCAAAATCGACCTCAAAGCCACAGCGTTCGGGTATCAGCCGCTTTAAGACCTCGAGCTGTACCTCGCCCATTATCCTGAGATGTATGTCTCCGCTCTCGGAGCAGTCGATGTGGAGCGCGGGCTCCTCCTCGCCGAGAGCGCGGAGCATTACAAGCGCGGTGTGCGTGTCTACCTCCGGCGGAAGCACCACTCGATAGGAAAGCACCGGCTCGAGCTGTGACGCACCCGAATCGCTCTCGCTTCCGAGTCCCTCGCCCGGATAGGTCATCGAAAGTCCGGTCACGGCGGCGACACTGCCCGGAAGGAGGTCGTTCACGGTTTTGTATTTTTCGCCCATGTAGATTCGGATCGAATTGACCTTTTCCGACCATTCCTCGCCCGAGCTCGAGCGTCCCGAGAGCAGAGTCTTTACCGAAAGCTGTCCGCCCGTGAGCTTTAAGTGGGTCAGACGTTCACCCGATTCATCGGTGGTTATTTTGAAGACCTTCGCCGCAAATTCGGAGCGATACTGCGGAGCCTTTGCGTAGAGCGATATCGTCTCGAGCAGTTTTTCAATCCCCTCGCCCTTGAGAGCAGAGCCGAAGCAGCAGGGGAACAGCCGACGTGACGCGACCGCCTCGGCTATCGCCTCACGCGGGAAGGGCTTTTCGGCGAGAAAGGCTTCCATAAGCTCCTCGCCACACATCGCTATCGATTCCGCAGAGCTTTTTTGCGAGAGGTCGATGCAAGCGTCAGAAAGTCCGCTCTGAAGCTCGGCGATAAGCTCGGCGCGAGTGTAGGGCGAGATATCCATTTTGTTTATGAAGATGAATGTCGGGATAGAGTAGCATTCGAGCAGCTTCCAGAGCGTTTCGGTGTGGCTCTGGATACCGTCACTGCCGCTTATCACCAGCACCGCGAAGTCGAGTACCTTGAGCGTGCGCTCGGTATCGGGCGAAAAATCGATGTGTCCGGGGGTGTCGAGCAGCGTAAAGCCGCGCCCGTCAAGCTCAAACACCGCCTGACTCGAAAATATCGTTATGCCGCGGTCGCGTTCGATCTCGTTCGCGTCGAGCAGTGCGTTTTTGTGATCCACCCGCCCGAGCCTTCGAATGACTCCGGTCTTGTATAGGATCGACTCGGAGAGGGTGGTTTTTCCCGAGTCAACGTGGGCGATTATGCCCAAAACTGATCTGTCCATTGTATTTTTCGAGCCGCAGCGAGTATTTTTCGCCTCGGCTGACCTTTTTTCATAATATTCTACCTTATATTATAGCGCAGATATATTTCCTCGGTATTATCTATAATTGAACAAATCAAAAAACCTCCATCGTGTGATGGAGGCTTTAGGTTTCAAAAGGAGATCATTCGCCGGCAACGGGAAGGTCTCTTATGAGAGTATCGGGTGCGCCGATGTTCGTGTAGCCGGGAGAATCGAAATCATCGATCTTGTTTCCGAGCGTGTCGATTTGCTTTAAGAGCTCGAAGAAGTTTCCTGCGATCGTGAAGGACTTGATCGGCGAGGTCTTCTTGCCGTTTTCGATGAGGAAGCCCTCGGATTCAATCGAGAAGTCGCCGGTAACCGCATTCGCTCCGGCGTGGAAGCCCTTCATTCCGGTGACGAGGATTCCGTTTTCTGCCTTTTCGAGGAGGGCATCGCGGTCGGTCTCGCCCGGCTCGATGAAGAACCAGTAGGGCTTCGTTCCGATAGACGAGCCGTCACGCGAAGCGTTTCCGGTGGTCTCAACGCCGTCCTTCTTTGCGGTAGCGAGATTGTAGAGGAAGGTCTTGAGGACACCGTTCTCGATGACCTTTTTCTCACGGGTCGGAACGCCCTCACCGTCGAAATTGATCTGCATCGAGTTTCCGGGGTAGAAGGGGGTGTCGGTTATGCTAACGCAGTCGGCTGCGATCTTTTCGCCGAGCTTGCCCTTGAGGAGCGAGAGTCCCTGCTGTACCGATTCGCCGAAGAAAACTCCGACAAAGGTAGAGAGGATGTTGGACATCTGCTTCGATGTGAAAACGATGTTGTATTTTCCGGTCTTCGGACGACCTGCGCCGAACTTTTCACGCGCACCGTCGATGACTGTTTTTGCGAGAGCCTCGCGGTCGAGCGGCTTTCCGTCCGCCTTTCCGAAGCAGTTGTATTTCGATTCGTAGTCGTAGACCTTCTCCTTGCCATCGTCGAGAACGGCGTACATATAGGCTACCGTGTTTCCGACGCGGTTCGAGAGGTCGAGACCCTTCGAATTGTAGATAAATATCGTGCTTTCGCCCGCGCCCGCATAGCATTCTGTGCCGTCTGCGACCATTTCATCCGCGGCGTAGACTGTGTTGCGGCAGTCCATTACCACATCGCGGATGAGCGCGGCGTTCGGCATTTCAAACTCGTGCTGCTCGATCGGATGGTAATCCTCGGGCTTTGCGCCTCCGAAGATTATCGCCTCCTCGTCCTTTTCGATAAGGCGGGAGTTTTCGGCAGCGCGGCTGACGAGAGCCTTTACCTCAGTCTCGGTCAAAAGCTCGGTCGAGGCGTAGCCGACCTTTCCGTCAACGATGCAGCGGAAGTTGAGCGAGCTTCCGACGCTGCTCGAGAACGAGCTGATCTCGTCGCGATAGGTCTCCGCGCCGATCGAGGCATCCTCGGCGTAAAAAAGCTCATACTCGGTTATCCCGAGTGCCTCTGCCGCCTCCTTGGCGGCCTTCTTTATGGGTTCGAACTTGTTCATTTTTATCTTCCTCCTACCGTGATCTCACGAACTCGGATGAGCGGCTGACCGACATCCGTCGGGACCGATCCGCTCGACGAGCCGCACATTCCCTGCGCACGCGCGAGGTTCTGACCGACCATGTCGATGTCCATAAGGATATCGGAGCCCTTACCGATGAGCGATGCTCCGCGAACTGCCTCGCAGATCTTTCCGTTGCGGACGAGATAGCCCTCGCTCACCGCGAAGTTGAACGAGCCGTCGATCGGGTTGACCGAGCCGCCGCCCATCTTCTTTGCATAGAGACCGTATTCGATCGAGGCGATGATATCCTCGTTTTTGTCGTTTCCGTTTGCGATGAAGGTGTTGGTCATGCGCGAGGTCGGATCGTATTCAAAGCTCTGGCGGCGGCTCGAGCCGTTTGCCTCCATGCCCATGCGTCGTCCGTTGAGCTTGTCGATCATGTAGCACTTGAGAATGCCGTTTTCGATGAGAACCTTGCGGCTCGAGGGGGTTCCCTCATCATCGATGTTCATCGAGCCCCATGCGTTCGGGATGGTTCCGTCGTCTATCGCGGTGACCTTTTCGGAGGCGATCCTTTGACCGAGCTTGCCCGCCATCTGCGAGGTGTTTTTCGCGACCGAGGTCGCCTCGAGCGAGTGACCGCAAGCCTCGTGGAAGATAACGCCGCCGAAGCCGTTTTCGATCGCAACGGTCATTTTTCCGGCCGGGCAGTATACCGCGCCGAGATTTACCATTGCCTGACGAGCCGCCTCGCGTCCGACTGCCGCGGGATCGACGGTTTCGAACATTTCGAGACCCATGCGGCTTCCGGGAGCTTCGCTGCCCGACTGATTTTCGCCGTCACGGCTCGCGACCGCGCTTACCATGAGGCGGGTGCGGATCTGACGGTCTCCGGTGAGAAGGCCGTCGCTGTTTGCAACGAGGATCGAGTGGTCAACATCCGTCAGAGCTCCGCTGACCTGAGAGATATCCTCGGCGTATTCCTTCGCGGCGAAATAGCCCGACTTCAGAATATCGATCTTGGTCGATTTTTTCGCGGTGTCTGGAACGATCTTGACCGGGTGGATGTTCGGATTTATGCGCTCGGTGAGGTGGATCGAAATCTCCGCCTTGCCCTCGGCGAGGACATCGGCAACCTGACCTGCACAGCGGAGAAGACCCTCGCGGCTGAGGTCGGTGGTCGATGCGCTGACCATGCGAAGACCCAAAAATGCGCGGATGCCGACACCCGATACCGTGGTGTCGGAAATCTCATCGACCTTGCTGTCGATCATTCGGATCGCGTTGTAACGCGAATTCTCGGCGAATACCTCGGCAAAATCCGCGCCGGTTGACATGGCGCGTCCGAGTATCTCCTCGAGAAGCTGCTTTGCTATCATTTTACTAAACCATAGCTTTTGACAAAACAAAAGCTTCCTTTCTCCCTATGGGATCATGATTATGGTTATATTATACCATATTCTGCCCGAAATGAAAAGCCCCGAACGCAAAAGTTTACGTTCGGGGCGGAAAAGTTCACAAATTATGCTATTATTGAGGTCGAAAAACCTTCCGCGCAGAGCCTTCGCCGAAGACTAATGCAGCTTATAGTACCCGAGTCCCGAAATTATCTCCTCCCGGAAAAAGGCGTAAAGCAGCAGAGGAGGGAGCGTGGCGATTATTATCGCCGCTATCCCCGCCGGAGAGGTATCTTGAGCGATGAGCACGGAGATCGGGAGCTTTGAGATAGATTCTATAAGAGCCGTCGGCTCGGCGAGCATATTCCATATCTCGGTGAACATCAGCGAAAAGAGGCACAATATGCCCGATCTCACCTGTGGGATTATGATAAAAAACAGTATCTTAGCCGTTGATCCGGTCTCAAGCCGCGCCGATTCTATCGTATCGTTCGGGATAGTTTTCATTATCTGCGTGAGCAGAAAGACTCCGAAGGCGGAAAAGGTGTTCGGCAGGATCACCGCCCACAGGGAGTCGTACAGCTCGGTGCTTCTCATCGTTATGTACATTGGCAGCATAGTGACCTGAAAGGGGATCATCATAACGATTATATAGAGAAAGAGAAGCAGCGTTCTGCCCGGAAATTCGACCTTTGAAAAGACATATGCGGCTCCGATCGATATTATTACACAGCCGCCGGCTCCGAGTCCCGCCATGATAAGGGAATTTACAAAGGCGTTGAGATATTTAGGCTTCCACAAAAAGAAATCGATATATCCGAAGGGAGCTTCAAGGCTTTGAAACAGTGTCATAATTATCGGTGCTATGATGATTAACGCTACCGCCGCTGTGAAAAGCAGCTCGATTATTTTAAGTATCCGATTTTTTACCATGTTTCGCTGCTCCGTTTGTGTTCATACAACAGCAGTACCGCAACGAGTATCGAAAGGATCGCCGAAAAGATGATCGAAGCGGCACTTATGTTCTGATAGTTTAGCTTTTCAAAGTGATTGCTGAGATAATTCTGAAACATATATATCGATTCGTCGGGGTACTGCCCATACAAAAGCGTCGATTCGCGCGATATTTTCAACGTGTTTACGATGGTTATTATCAGCACGAAGAAGAGCGTCGGAGTGATGCAGGGGATCGTTATCGAGCAGAAGGAGGTCAGGCTGTCGGCTCCGTCCAGCGAAGCCGCCTCGTAAAGCTCGCTCGGGATCGTGATGAGAGCCGTCAGTATCAGCATGACGGAAAGTCCTGTGTACTTCCATAAAAATATCACGAGCAGTGACAAAAACGGCGGAACATTCGGGAAATATTTGTCCCAGAAGGTGGTTATCACCGAGGAGGGGATCAGAGTCGGAAGGAATATTATTATCTGCAAAAAGCGTATTTTCGGAAAGACCTTCAAAAGCTGTGCCGTGACGAGCGCAGTCAGCATCGAAAGCGGAACGGCGATCAGAATGAATCTGAGGGTATTTCCGAGAGCCAATCTGAAAAACCGGTTTTCCAGAAGGGCTTTGAAATTATCGAAGCGAACGAATTCCGAGGAAAATGCGTTTTTGGTGAAGGCATAATATATCACCTTCCTGAAGGGAAGTATGAAGAACAGGCAAAAGCCGATGAGGGAGGGAAGCAGGAAAAATATATCGGTTCGTTTTTTCATGCTCAGCTCTCCTTTACAACTATGCGCTGACCCTCGGTCAGCTCGCGATCGGTCTCGGATATTATTTTGGTTATTCGGTCAACTCCGCGAAGTGCGACAAAGCCGTCAAGCTCGCTCCCGGCGGTCACATCGGCTTTGTATGCGTAATGGCAGCTTTCGCCCGAGGAAGCGTCCTCGACCGCGATCCATACATACATATCGCCCGCCTCAGGGTCGCCGTTTATTGCCGAGCTCGGGACTGCGTTGTCGATATACGAAGCTCCCGACTGATAAAAGCGCGGACGGACGACCGAGACCTTCGGAGAGAGCTGATCTCGCAGCGTCCCTCCGAAAGCCGAGAAAAATATCACGATGAGGAAAAACAATATCGTTATTGCGAATGTCAGCTTCAGTCTCATTGCGGTGATATTACTCCTCGAGGATTATTTTCGCGCGGTTGAGGATGTTTTCAACGGTGGTGTCGATATCCTGCTCATCCGAGTAATATTTCTTCGCTTCGGCGTTCGCAAAGGTATTCCACTCGGAATAAGGTGGGATCAGCTTTGAATATTTGAGCTGGTCGATGTATACTCCGAGATTTTCTTCGGACAGCTCTCCGATGTTGCTCGGATACTCCTCGGCGCGATTGGTCACGGGGGCGTAGGTGTATTTCGAGGTGTCCTTGAAGATCATGGAGCTTGCGTAGGTATCGTTCGTGCGTCCGGGGTTCTTCATGTACTCGGCTATCACTTTGACCGCCTCGGCTTTGTGCTGTGAGTTCGCATTCATTTGCAGGAAGGAGCAGGTGATCAAATAGCTCCTTTCGCCGTCAAGGGTCGGGATAAAGCAATAGGTCTCGTCGCTGAAGACAAAGTAGTTTGTGCGTATTTTGGTGGCGAGCAATACCTTGTCGATATCGTCAGAGCTGTTTTTGTCGTAAAGCAGCTTGTCATTGCGCAGCTTTTTGGTTATCTCCAAAAATTCTCTCAGTGCGGTGCCGTCGTCGTTCAGCTTTGTCGTTCCGTAGGGGTCAAAATATCTCCTGGCATAATCGGAAAGAAAGAGCGGAGAGTAGGGAGATATGTAATAGCCGCGGTCGCGCAGATAAACGGCAAGCTCGTAAAAATCCTTCAGAGTCCAGGTCGGAGAGGGAAGCTCAAGCTCAAGCTCCTTCAAAAGCTCGGTGTTGCAGTTCAGAATGTTGGTGTTGGAGACGGTGAAGCTTGCCGGGACTCCGAATAATTTTCCGTCAAAGCGGCAAAGCTCCTTGACCTCATCGAAATAAAGCTCGAAGGCCTCGACTATTTCGGGGTAGCTGTCCAGCGGCTCATATATCGGATAATCCAAAACCAGCTCGCTGTCATCTGTGAAATAGAGGTCGTAGTCACTGTCGCCCGCAAGCTGCTTTTGCTTCAGCTTGTCGGCTTCTACCTCTGTGATTATCTCGAGGTTTATGCTTTTATCGAGCAGCTTGTCCGTAAGCTCCGAAAGGCGTTCCTCATTTTCGGATGAGGTCAGTACGGTTATCGTTACCAGGTCGCCGACGGGGATACTCAGCTCCCTTCGTATCGAGAGCGAGCCGTTTGCCTTGATGATAAAGGCACTTTGATTCGATATCGTGACAAAAAGGCTTTCGCCGAGCTCCTCGCAGGGCTTTTGGTGCAGCAGCTCACCTGTCGAGACATTGTAGCTGTCGAGCTTTTTACCGTTGTCCGAGAGGAGATATATCAAGCCTTCCTTTTGATCGAAGGCAAGTGAGCTTTAGCTTCCCTGAATATAGATATCTCCGGCGGACATCGTTGAGGTGTCGAAGCTGTATATATCGTTTTCTCCGGTGAGACCGAAGCATAATACGAGAAGCTGATCGTCGATATAGGGATACACTGCGGCATCCGCGCCGAAAAGCGCGGTCTTTTCGGTGATCTCAGAGGTCGAGATATTGCAGAGCTTGAGCGTTGAACCCTCGGTTCAGACGAAATAATCGGTCAGTGCCGCAAACGACCCCGCGTTTTTGAGTGAAAGCTCATATTTCGTAGGCTCGGCATCGGCGTTATATTTATAAATATGCTCCGAAGCGGCGATATAAAGGTCTGTGCCGTTCGAGGATATGAATTTTGCACCGTCGATATCGATGAGTCTTGCGGCTTCATCGTTTTTGTCTATCGACCACAGCGCATTTTGATCTATATAATATATCTTCCCGTCGAGAACGGCGG
>CAYRKS010000046.1:0-11052 GCA_964424855.1 uncultured Lachnospiraceae bacterium | reverse complement strand
CCTCGACGAGAGCCGCAGTCGGCAAGCCGAGGAGCTTCGCGGCCTCGCCCGTCATCGCGGCTTTCAGGACTTCGTTCGGACACGCCGCGACCGTCGCCAGGAGTTCGCGCGTGATGCGCGCGATGGCATCGACCGAACCGGGGGCGCGCTCCTTCGCACGCTCGGCGCGCACCTGAAAGGACATGATCGACTCGGCGTTCTCGAAGGTGGTCTACGACAAGACACGAATTCCCGAGTGGACGAACGAGGTCGGACAGGCGATCGGAGTGATCGGCGGAAATCTCGAGGGGATAGCCTCGACGATCAGCCCGGGCGAGATGGATGTAAGCTTTCGCGAGGTGATCGATTCGGTCATCGAGCAGACGAAAAAGACGGCGGGCGCGACCGAGGCTTCGCTCGGAGAGGCGGCGGCGACGAACACCTCGGCGATCCTCGCGCTTCAGGAATCGAACGACGAAACGCTCGACATCGTGCGAAGCGCACTTTACACCGCGCTCGAGGAGGTCGCGGCGATCTGGGTGGATTTCATGTGCGCCTATTACGCGGACGGGCGTATGCTGGTGACGGGAGAGGGGATCGAGCCCTTCGACTGCCGTCTGCTCAGCTCGGAGCTGATCCGCGCGAGGGTGGATGTCGGCAGCTCGACGCGATTCACTAAGGCTTCCTCGGTCTCGGCGTTGAAGTCTCTGCTCGACGGAGGACACATAAGCGTCAAGCAGTATCTCGAGCGGCTCCCCGACGGGATAATCCCGATGCGCGAGGAGCTGATAAGGGAGCTTGAGGAGCGCGAGGGCGTATCGGTCGCGGTCGAGAGTTGAGGCGAAGACGCTAAAGCAAAGGACGGTTCGGTAGAAGACAGCTCGGTCGAAGGCAGCTGAGTCAGAGACATCCAAGCCGAAGGCGGCTAAATCAAAAACGGCTCGGTCAAAAGCTGTTTGGTCGAAGACGGCTAAATCAAGGACAGTTCGGTTGAAGGCGGTTAAGTCAAAAGCTGTTCGGTCGAACAGCTAACGCCGAAGGCGGCTGCTCCCTAAAGCGACCAACGCCGTCTTCGACGGCTCGGGCTAAAATAACATCCAAGGAGGAAAAAACGATGGAAAACGCAGAGATTCAAGAAAGCGGAACCGAGGTTCAGAAAATTCAAACCGAGGCAAAATTGGTTCAGAACAATGAAACTGCAGTTCAATCGAGCGAAACATTGGTTCAGAATCATCGAACCGAGGTTCAGAAAAACAAAATCACAGTTCAAAACGATGGAACTTCGGTTCAAAATAACAAAACCATAGTTCAAAACAGCGAAACTAAGGCTCAGAACAATGAAGCTTCGGCTCAGAATAATGAAACCAAAGCTCAGGAAAGCGACCCCGCGGCTCAAGACTCTCAAGCGGCGGTTTCGGATGCCCCGAACACTGCCGAGCTGACGCTCGAAGCGAGTCGAAAGGCGGCGCGTGAAAGCACGGGGAGGATATCCGATGACGGCGGAACGAGCGTATTTTTCACCGCCGAGCAGGTCAAGGCGATGACTCCGATGCAGGTCAAGGCGAACTACGAGCGGATAATCGAATCGATGAGCCGAAGCACGTTTTATTGAGCGAATGAGCGAAGCCGACGCTCGGGCAGTTATCGAAGAACCGAGCAGCCGAGTTGCCGCAAAATCGTAAGCCGCTTTCAAGCTTTTTTCGGTACGACAAATCGGCTTCACGGTCGGCTTTCGAAGCCGCCGAGCAGCAAAACCGCAAGCCGCTCGGCACGGGGCAAGAGCCGTAAAGAGGTAACGGAGCTGAAGTACGACGCTTTCGAAGCCGACAAACGCTCGGCGCGGCAAAGCGCGGCACACCGTTTGGCGTGCCGCGCTCATTTCATTATGATATGTTCCCTGCCCGCGCCTTGCGCCGAACGCTTGAGCAGACGATTGAGGTCTATATGAGTCGCTCGACGGCTCGATTTGCTCGAGGCGTTCAATTCACTTGAGTCACTCAACAGCCGCTTAATTTACTTGAGTGACTCAACAGTCACTCAGTAGACGCTAAATTCACTTGAGTGACTCAATAGCCGCTAAATTCACTTGAGTGTCCTCATAGAGTTCAAAATCGCGATAACGCTGACTCCGACATCGGCGAAGACCGCAAGCCACATATTGGCGCGTCCGAAGACACCGAGGAGCATTATTGCCGCCTTTATGCCGAGGGCGATCACGACATTCTGGCGCGAGATGCGCAGAGTTTTGCGGGCTATTTTTACCGCGCGGGCGAGCTTTGCGGGGTCATCGTCCATCAGCACGACATCCGCCGCCTCGATCGCCGCGTCCGAGCCGATGCCGCCCATCGCGATACCCACATCGGCGCGGGACAGCACGGGCGCGTCGTTGAGACCGTCGCCGACGAAGGCGAGGGTCGAGCCGGGCTTTTTGGCGGAAAGCAGCTCCTCCACCCGCTCGACCTTACCGTCGGGCAGAAGCTCGGCGTAGAATTTATCGAGCGAAAGCTCGGAGGCGACCGCTTCGGCGACTCGGCTCGAGTCTCCCGTGAGCATCACGGTGTTCGAAACGCCGAGGGCGCGAAGCTCCTCGATCGCGGTTTTTGAGGTAGGCTTTATCTCATCCGATATCACGATGTAGCCGAGATAGCGGCTCTCGGTGGGATTTTCGCCGCGCTGACCCTTTGTCGCGGCGACGTGGACGATCGTTCCGGGGATATTCGGGGTCTCGCAATCGATCCCGAGAGTCTTCATTAGCCTTCTCGAGCCGACACCGACGGTCTCGCCGCCGATGAAGCAGGTCACGCCGTTTCCCGCGACCTCGGTCACATATTTTACTCCGGCATTCGAGGGGGACATACCGCGTTCGCGGCAGGCATCGAGGATCGAACGGGCTATCGGGTGCGAGCTGGAGGACTCAGCCATCCCCGCGATATTGAGCAGCTGCTTCGGATCGACCTCGGAGGTGGGCTTTATTTCGGTGACGCGGAAGCTGCCCTTCGTGAGAGTTCCGGTCTTATCGAAGACCACCGTTTCAAGCTCGGCGAGGGCTTCGAGATAATTTCCGCCCTTGACGAGTATTCCCTGCTTCGACGCGCCGCCGATGCCTCCGAAAAATGCGAGAGGGACGCTTATCACAAGTGCGCAGGGGCAGGAGATGACGAGGAAGGTGAGTCCCTGAGAGATCCAGTGCTTAAAGCCGCCGAAGCCGAGGAACGGCGGAAGTATCGCAATGACGAGAGCGGCGGCAACGACGGCGGGGGTATAGACCCGCGCGAATTTGGTTATAAAGCTCTCGCTCCTTGATTTTCTCGAGCCGGCGTTTTCAACGAGATCGAGTATCTTTGCGACGGTCGATTCGCCGAAGGGCTTTTCGACCTCGGCGCGGACGAGTCCCTCGCAGTTCACACAGCCCGAGAGGATCGAATCGCCGACGCTTGCTCGTCTGGGAAGGCTTTCGCCCGTGAGCGCGGAGGTATCGAGCGAGGTCTGACCCTCGATTATCTTGCAGTCGAGCGGGACTCTTTCGCCCGGCTTTATAATGATGATATCTCCCGGGGCGAGCGTTTCGGGCTCGACCCTCGAGCCGTCCTCGAGATTTGCGTAGTCCGAGCGGAGCTCGACGAGGCTGCTGATCGATTTTCTTGACTGTGCGACGGCGCAGCTCTGGAAAAATTCGCCGACCTGATAAAACAGCATGACCGCGACTCCCTCCGAAAGCTCACCGAGCGCGAACGCTCCGACGGTAGCTATCGCCATCAGGAAGTTTTCGTCGAGCAGCTCACCGTGAAGTACTCCGCGGATCGCCTTTAGCAGCACCTCGAGACCGACGAGAATGTATGCGCCAGCGAAAAGCGCGACGCTGAGTATCCCGAACGCGCCGCCGAGGCTCTTAAAGACGAGACCTCCGACGAACAGGAGTCCGGCGGCAATTATTTTACCGAGGGACTTTTTTTGTTTACGAGACAGCTTCATGGCTGAGGTCTCCTTTTAATCGAGGATTATACGGCAGTCGGGTTCGACCCTTTTGCAGAGCTTAACGATCTCCTTCATTATTGCGGTCTGATCCTCGGCTTCGGTGGTGACGGTCATCTTCTGGGTGAAGAAGCTCACGGTCGCGTCGGTGACACCGGGGAGCTTTTTGATGCGCTCCTCCATTTTTGCCGCGCAGTTTGCGCAGTCGAGGTCTTCGAGGTTGTAGGTCTTTTTCATGGTGGTGATCCTTTCTTTAATTATATCGAAATTTTGATGCTCTTTCAGGCTCGGCGAACGCTTTTGGACTCGGATACCCTTGGATTCGCGCTCCGAGGCTGATTTTTAACGCCGATCGGGGGCTTTATTCCGCGATATGCTCGATGCCCATCGTGATTATCGTGTGGACATGATCGTCGGCGAGAGCGTAGTAGATGTTTTTGCCCTCGCGGCGGGAGCGGATGAGTCGGTTCTGGCGCAGAACGCGGAGCTGATGAGATATTGCCGACTGGGTCATGCCGAGCATTGCCGCGATGTCGCAGACGCAAAGCTCACCCTCGTGCAGAACGTAGAGTATCTTTATCCGCGTGCTGTCGCCGAAGGTCTTGAAAAGCTCCTCCAGCTCCTCGAGCGTATCCTCGTCGGGCAGAGTTTCGCTTATTTCATCGACCAGCTCACGATGCATCGAGCAGGGCGCGACCCCTTCGGAAATATCGTCCTCTTTTTCGGGGCTCAGGGCTTCGGAAGCGTCCGAGACCTTCGCTTTTTTGCTTTCTTCCATAATAGCTTCCTCCTTTTCGCTTGATTTTCGCTTGAGTTTCGTTTTGCTCGGGCGAATCATCCTCGAGCTTGAACATATGAATCATTGTTCATCTGTTTATATTATACCACATAATGCGGATTTGTCAAGGGGTTTGGCGATATTCGTTTTCAGATTCAGCATTTTATACCGTAATGAATATTTATTCACTCTTAATCTGACACATTTTCCGAAAAGGCGCAAAAGCGTCAATTTCATTGCATTATGCGTGTATGCAGGTATTTTTATTCCGTCAAAAATGTATATTATCCGACAAATTCCAGCATTTAGTAAAAATAGCGGAAAATTATTGTAAATTGTGCATATTCCGCCGAGTCAAACGAATAAAGTTATGTGCATAGTGGGCAAAATATCAAAAAGGGCTTGCAAAATTCCGAAAAAGGGTGTATAATATTAGAGTCGTATTGCGAAGGGGCATTTTATGCCGCCGCAGTCGGCACGGGCAGCCGTCGGAATATTGCGCCGCTTTACCGCATATCATCATTCCAAAGAGCCGCCCACAGGCTTGTGACCTTACCCTCTTCTCCCTCGTTCGGCAAGGCACGCAGGCTTATACATATGAAAGGAAGCATCATATGAAATCCGATCAGAATTTCAGCGCAGACGAACGACGACCCGAGCGTCCGCAGAGCATCTGCCGCGGCATTCAGAATTTCAACCTTACGAAGCAGGACTTAACCCGTGCCTTTCGGCTTGAGAGGTGCGCAAAATGATCTCTATGAAAAACCTTTTTAGAAAAATACTCAGCCCATCGACCGCCACGATCCTTCTCAGCGGAGCGATCATGATCACAACGATCTCGTGCGTCATCGCCGCCGCCCCGAAGTCCGACCTCGAAGCGGACAGTCTCGATCCGATAATTGAATCGGGTGAGCCGACGCGGATCGAAGCACCCGAGACCGAGGTCGATACCTACGCCCATTCCCTGCTCTCCCCGGTGACGATCGGTTCGCAGAGCTTCGCCTCTCCCGAGGTCGAGCCCGAGACGATAGCACCCGAGGTCGAGCCGGAGACCAAACCCGAAACGACCGTTCCGGAAGCCAAGGCTCCCGAAACTGCGGCGGCAGAAACTAAGGCACCCGAAACTAAAGCCCCCGAGACAAAGCCGGTCGAGCCCGAAACCACCGCACCCGAAACCGAGGCGGTAACGACCGCGCCAGAAACCAAAGCCCCCGAGACCGAGCCGGTGTCCGAAGCACCGAAGAAGGTCGAGTCGAGCGGCGACACCTCGTGGGCGGACAAGTACGGTGTCGAATACACGATAGTTAAGCCCGAGTTCAGCGTCAGCGAGCATGAGATACAGCTCGCGGCGGCAGTCATCCAGCTCGAGGTCATGGGCGGCGGCTCGAAGGTCGATGCCTTTGAGGACAAAACCGAAAAATACGACGAGATGCTCTCGGTCGCGGAGGTCATCCGAAATCGAGTTGACAGCGACCGCTTCCCGAACACGGTCGAGGAGGTCATCCGTCAGAAGATCGGCGGAGTATGTCAGTTCTCCCCCGTCGAAAAGCTTGAAAAAACTCTCGCAAGCGGAAAGGTCACCGAGGGCGCGATCGCCGCAGCGCGCGAGGCACTGATAACCGGTGTCATGGTCAAGCCCGATTCGCTCTGCTATTTCTGCGCGACCTACACGAAGGAAAGCTTTGAAAAAAACAACGCCGCCGCGCTCGTTCCCGACGGCAAAGGCTCCTACGTTCAGTGGGAAGGACACCTCACGACCTTCTACGCGGGAAACATCAACTAAAGCACAAAGCACAATAAAACCCGAAGCCAAAGCTTCGGGTTTTCTCATTGAAATTTCGCGGTGCTTTTCGAAAAGCACCGACAAGCTCGGATAGCCGTGTATACGCAGTAAACAAAACGGCATACGACAGAGCTTAAAAGATCTATCGATTTTTTTCGAGCGATGCCCTTCCCCGCAAAAAAGCCTCCGCCGATTTTCGGCGGAGGCTTTCGCTTTATTGAATTTTTCCGTTAGGCTCACTCGGTCTTTTCTGAGCTGCCGTCTTCGGCGGCTTCGGTCTCGTCATCCTTCGGGATAACGGCGGTCATCGCCTTTATCGCGCACTCGATCATCGAATCGTCCGGCTCGTGAACCGAGATGCGCTGAAGCCAGAGTCCGGGCGCAGCGATTATTTTCGTCAGCGCGTTGTCGTGGCGACCGCAGAATTTTATCAGCTCATAGCCGATGCCGACGGTGAACGGCAGGAGCGCGAGCTTTATCAGCGTGCGCAGGAGCGGATTTGACACCTGTATAAACATCGAAATGATGATTCCGACGAGCAGCATGAGTATCATGAAGGAGGTTCCGCAGCGCGGATGGAAGCGACGCTGTATGCGCACGTTTTCAACAGTCAGCGGCAGACCCGCCTCGAAGCAGAAGATCGTTTTGTGCTCGGCTCCGTGATACTGAAAAACTCGGCGCATATCCTTCATCAGGCACATCGCCGCCATATAGCCGACGAAAAGCAGGAGTCGGAACACGCCCTCGAAGACGGCGCGAAGTATACGATTGTCAAAAGACGGGACGAGCTTTGTTAAAAGCTGAAAAAGCTGTGCCGGGAGCCAGATAAACAGTCCGACACTTATCGCAACGCCGAGCACCGCGCCGATCGTCATCGCCATTGACATAAGAAACGAGTCCTTTTTCTTTTCCTTTTCGGTTTTTTCGCCCGATTCCTCGGGCATGGATATGTCTGCCGAGCGCATGAGGCAGCGGTAGCCGATCTTCATCGAGTCGTAAAAATTAAAAATTCCGCGTATCAGGGGTTTTTTGCAAATCTTCGGGCGGTTCGATTCCTCGGTCGCCCACTCCTCGAGGACGATCTCGCCCTTCGGATCGCGCACAGCCATCGCCGAAAGCTTCGGACCGCGCATCATTATGCCTTCGATCAGAGCCTGTCCGCCGATCGAGGTGTATTTGGTTTCGTTTTTCTGAGCTTTTTTCAATCTGTTTCCTCCGCAAGCGGCACCTCGTGTGTGCCGTCCTTTGAAATATAGTGCTTTTTGATCCCTATGTCACTGACCCAGCCGCGCGTGACGATGGTTTTGAAGTTTGCCGTGTCGTAGCCCGAGCCGTTGTTGTTGTCCCAGAGCCAATCGGGCGTACACCAGAAGCAATAATCTGGGTCGATCGCGTCGTAGACCGGTCGTCCGACACCGCGCTGTCCGTGGTGCGCCATTTGTACAAAATCCGCCTTCAAAAGCTTGGGCTGGACATTTTCGAGGAGCTGCTTTCCGCCCTCCTCGCCGAGGTCGCCGAGGAAGATCATGCTCTTCTTGTCGGCTTCGAGACGGTACACGACCGTAGAATTGTCGAGCAGATTCACGCATTCCAGATTTTCATCGGGTTCGCGCAAAACTCGCATCACGATATCTCCGAATTTGTATACATCACCCGCGCGAACCTGATGCACGGTAATGCTCTTGTCGGCGAGCTGCTTGCGCAGACGGGTGACGCGCATTATCGAATCGTTCTTTTCGCGCTTTATGTAATCGTCGCTCGGAAAATTATAGTACACCACACCGATCTTCAGATCCATAGAATGCCGCTCGAGCATGGAAAAGAGCGCGTCGATGTGTGCTTTGTGCGGATGAGTCAGGAACCATCCGTCGATAACCCCGCCGAGACTGCGGACATAGGTACACAAAAAATCGGCATCGCAGGTGTTTCCCCCATCGACAACGACGAGATTTTCGTCACTTTTAATAATAAACGACATCATCGGAAACCGAGACTGTGAGGTCAGCATATAAACTGTTGTCATAGCTATTTATCCCTTTCGTATCATCTACATATATTATACTCCATTTTGCGTAAAAAGTCAATACCTTTCGAAAAATTCTTGACATTTTGCGATTTTTGTGGTATAATAATATAAGTAATAATTTTTTTGAGAGGAAGATCACAATGGTTTTGGATTCACGCGACACCTGTATAGCTTATCGCTGCCCCTACTGCGGAAGCGGCGTTAAGAGCATGGTCGGAGTTTTTTCGCTTTCTGGCGACATGAAGAGATTAAAATGCGACTGCGGCGCGTCCGAGCTGACGATAACGCGGACGAACGACGGAAAGCTGCGGATCACAGTCCCCTGCATTTTCTGCGATAAGGAGCACAATTTCGTTATTTCGACGAAATCCTTCTTCGACAAGGAGCTGTTTTTGTACCCATGTCCGTATTCGGGCTTTGATCTGGTATTTCTTGGCAAGCTTGAAGCGGTCGAAAAGGCGATCGAGGCATCTGACGAGGAGCTGCAAAAGCTGCTGAAGGAAAACGGGATCGAGGATCTCAGCGTCCTGCACGGGAACATCGACCGCGAGGTCAAGGACGATTACATCGATCCGCACCTCTTCGACATAGTGATGTATGTCATCCACGATATGGAAGAATCAGGAAAGATCACCTGCTGCTGCGACGAGGGCGACTACGATGTCGCGGTCTCGGACGATCACGTCAAGGTCTTCTGCAAGAGCTGCGGCGCGTCGAAGGACATTGCGACCGACAGCGAGATTTCGGTTCGCGCCTTCGTTGACAGCGACGGTCTGAAGCTCGAAAAGCTCTGAGCTTGCTGTAGCATTTTTACAGTCTTGACATAATATGGTATCAGAGAGCAAAAGTGAGCCAACAAGCTGAAGCACCGGAGCTTTGATTTATTGGCTTCGGCTCTCAAGCGATGCTTGCATTCGTGCATGATCTCGTCAAATATAATAAGACGGAGGCATATTATGAACAACTGTATGTGCAATATCTTCGACAACCAGTGCATCTGGCTGATAATCATCGCGCTGCTCATCATCTTCTGCTGCGGCTGTAACGGCACCTCGCAAAACAGCGGCTGCGGCTTCGGAGGCTGCGGCTGCTGAAGTCATTCAATTGATATGAACGAGCCGGAGACATTTGTCTCCGGTTTTTTACATAATATTTACCGAAAAATACATTGACATTTTCGGCACTTCGTGGTATAATTGAGAAAACATTAAAAAATTCGAGGTGCATCATGAAGATCAAACCGACGCAAAAGCAGCTCAATTTCCTCGACTGGGAATTTGGCGTTTTCTTCCATTTCGGCATTCGCGCGTTCTTCCCCGGACACGTTGACTGGGACGGCAAGCCCATGCCCGCCGAAAAGTTCAATCCGACTGAGCTCGACTGCAAGCAGTGGGTCAGAACAGCCAAAAAAGCGGGCGCAAAATACTGCATTTTGACCTGTAAACACCATGACGGCTTCGCGAATTGGCAGAGCAAGTACTCGGATTACTCGGTCGCTCAGTCCCCATGGGAAAACGGAAAGGGCGATGTCGTTGCCTGCTTCGTCGATGCCTGCCGCCGCTACGGCATGAAGGTCGGACTTTATTACTCTCCCGCGCAGTGGGGCGGCAGTGTAAAATTTAACGAGCCGCGTGAATATGATGACTATTTTGTGAATCAGATCACGGAATTGTTATCGAATTATGGCAAAATCGATTATCTCTGGTTCGACGGTTGCGGCTCGGAGAATCACGAGTACGACAAAGAGCGCATAATCAAGACGATCCGCACCCTTCAGCCCGAGATCAGCATCTTCGATATGTGGGATCCCGAGTCGCGTTGGGTCGGAAACGAGGACGGTTATGCGGATATGCCGAACAATAATATCAAAGATAAGGTTGAAATTTCGGTCAATTCCACCGAAGAGCATTCGATCGGCGGCGCGCGCTACCTCCCTGCCGAGTGCGATATGAAGCTCCGCACGACCTGGTTCGACTGCGAAGCGAATGTTGATACGATCAAATCGGTCGATGAGCTGGTCGGCTGCTACGAATATTCGGTCGGTCGCGGCGCAAACCTTTTGTTGAATGTCGGACCCGATCATCGCGGACTCATCCCCGAAAAGGATGCCGAAAGGCTTGTGGAATTCGGCGAAGAAATCGGCAGAAGGTACAAAAACTCGCTCGGATTTTCCGATCTTATGTGCATTGGGGAGAATAAGTGGGCGATCTCGACGATCACGCCCGCGTGGAATTCAGACTCGGTGGGAGTTCAGGAGGTCGATACCTGCGTGATCGAGGAGGACATTTCGGACGGCGAAGCGATCAAAGAGTTCAGGATAATGGCAAGTCTTCCCTGCTACACGGCGAAATCTATCTGTGTCTACATCGGTAAAAACATCGGACACAAGGCGATCTGCCGATTCCCGACGATGATGACCGGCAAGCTGACGCTCGAGGTCACGGACTCGGACGGCGAGGTCAAGCTCAAGTCGATGAAGGCATACAAAGTTTCAAAATAATCTATAGATTATTT